>DAOOVZ010000081.1:0-12907 GCA_035370665.1 Candidatus Hydrogenedens sp. | reverse complement strand
CTGAAATAGCAAGCCAACCGAGGGTCGGATAAACTTGAATTAATGACCAGATAATAACAATCCAGATAAGTAATGTTCGATACGGATGACTCTTCATAAGTTCGTTTATGCTCCTTTGTCTATTTTATATTTATGCAGTTATGATTACTGTTTTATAGCATTGATAGTCAATTACGATTACTTTTTCTTTGCCACATCTCCATCTGCTTTTGAAACAATTTGCGACACAGCGCCTCGAACAAAATCAACTTCTACTTTATCGTCTACCCGGAGGGTTACTTTTTCATCAGACAGATCTACCACGGTTCCATACATACCTCCTGTGGTTATTACCTTGTCTCCTTTTGCTACTGAATTTAACATTTCACGCCGTTCTTTTTCCCGTTTCTGCTGAGGCCGTATCATCAGAAAATACATAATTGCTATAAACGCCAATATCATGGGAAGCATACTGCCCCATAGGCTCGGCGTTGATGTGGTTGTCTGTTGTGCCGCTTGCTGTGCTGCAGATGTGGCAGCCTCTGCTGGAACTGCTTCTTCTGTTTGTGCAAAAAGAAATTTCCACATTCAAATTACCCTTTCTTTGTTTTTTTATCAGGCAAAGGATAAAATTAAGTAATTTTAAAAATAAAAAATCTTTTTATCCCTCAACCTCTAATTTGCCTATATTATACTTGGAAATAAAGTCCTGATAAAAATCGAGGTATCGGTCTTCGGAAATGGCTTGCCGAACCTTCTGAAATAATTTTAACATAAAATAAACATTATGCAATGTATTTAGTCGGAAAGCAAGTATCTCTTTTGCTCTATAAAGGTGGCTTAAATATGCCCGCGTGTATCGTTTGCATACGGGGCAATCGCATTCTTCATCTAACGGATTAAAATCTCGAACGAAACAGGCGTTCCGTATATTCAATTTTCCATGAGAAGTGAAGATACAGCCATTCCTCGCATTTCGGGTTGGCATAACACAATCAAACATATCCACACCGCAGCGAATAGCCCATAGCACATCTTCTGGAGCACCTACTCCCATCAAATATCGTGGTTTATCCGCAGGCAACAAGGCTGCGGAAGTCTCAATAATTCTCCATCGTTCTTCATCGGTCTCCCCTACGCTAACCCCTCCTATTGCATAGCCAGGGAAATCTATCTGACATAGTTCCTCTGCACATTTTTGACGCAAATCCTCATACACGCTCCCTTGCAAAATTCCAAACAGTTGCGAACAAGTCTGTTCTTGCCGTTCTTTCCAGAAATTAAATCCTTTCTTCTCCCAGACCACTGTCTTCCACATTGATTTTTCAGCGTCCTCATGAGACACAGGGTAAGGCGTGCATTCATCAAAACTCATTATAATATCTGCACCGATATCCATCTGGAATTTTATCATTTCCTCTGGTGTGATATGATGTCTAGAACCGTCTATATGGCTCTGGAATATAACACCTTCGTCTGTTACCTTTTTCAAATGAGCCAGACTAAACAATTGAAAGCCACCGGAATCTGTTAATATGGGCTTGTTCCAACTCATAAACGAATGAATACCACCTGCAAGGGAAAGAATCTCCAAACCCGGACGCAAATAAAGATGATACGCATTACAAAGGATAATATCTGTGCCTATATCTTCCAATTCTTCTTGCGTAAGTGCCTTAACAGAGGCTTGTGTGCCTACGGGCATGAAAGCAGGAACTTCTACTACACCATGCTCCAAAAATATTTTACCTGTCCTCGCTACACAATGTTTATCTTTATGTTCTACCTGAAAAAACATTTATTTTAAAAACTCTCCACTTTTTCAAAAGTTGTTTTATTTACCCCAGTGCCTACGTGAATGTATAATATGTATATATATTAGTTTAAATGATAAGAAAATATAAAATCAATACAATGGATATGAAACATTTCTATTTTTTTTCTTTTTATCTATTTTTGTAAAATAATAACATATACAAAATTATTGGAGAATAAAGTATGAGTTCTATCCTCGAAGCACTGAAAAAACTCGAGGAGGAAAAACAGCGTCAGTTAAAATTGCTCGAGAAAGAAGAGGAACAAGATTTTTCTGAGCCTATTTCTATTTCTACAATAGCAAAGCCTGATACCCCTGTTCCTGTTCATGATACAGCATCTAATTTCCTAACACCGAAATTTTTATTCATCGGGTTGGCTTTGTTTATAGTTATTTTGAGTGTCATATCTGTATCTGTATCATTTTTAGTGGTCAAGACACAAGTTACTAAAAATGTTCAAAATACTGTTGCTACAGAAATACCTACTTCTGAATCTAAAACAGAGACGCCAGTTATTGTCTATGCCGAAAAGCCTTTGGAAGAATCCGCAAAAGAATCTATATCTAAAAGCGAAATTATTGAATCTACAACACCTCCTCACACTACAAATTCTACCAGTATGAACAATAATAATCAAGAAAACATTGTTACTCCTTCTCAGACAACCAAATCTGATTCAAATCAGCCGTCTTCAATAGAAAAAGAGATTCCAAAGGTGCAGGAGAATAAGATTGAAACATCTACTCCAATTGAACAGAAACAGTCAATTATAGAAGATAACGCTTTACAGATAGCAAAGAATACGCCCTCAGGGAAAACAACACCTGTTCCAGAGGAAGTAAATAAGGAAATATCTTTATCTCAGCAGGAAGAAACCATACCACAACCTGCTGTTAAACCTTTTACAACAAATACTGAAACTACACAAACAGAAAATACAAAAAATGCCATTCCTTCGCCAGAATCACCAGCAGAAGAACATCCTCAACCAACCCCAACCATTATTACAAAAGAATTAGAACCTCCTTCTTCATTGAAACCAGAGCAATTCCAGAAAACATTATCCTTATCATCTAAAGTCGAAACTGAAGCACCTATTGACATGACAAAACTGCCTGTATTAAAAACATCTGACAGGGTTCGTCTTGGACTCGACACAATGCAACTAAATGTTCTGCGTGAGGCAGGTCCTAAAAATCCACATGGATTAGCAATTATAAATCTCACCAAAGTTTATGTCGGTGAAATGATACCCGGCACTTCTGTTCGTTTATTAGATGTAAAAACGTATGGAATCGCAATTGAAGTAGTTGGTAGTGGTGAACGCTACTATGTGCCACGCTAATTCTTAATCAAGCAATTAATCTAATTTAAAGCAAAAAGGAATTTGAATATGATAAAGAAAATGTTAATTTTGTTTACACTTACTACTATCCTTATCTCATGTGGAAAATCAGGGACAACTTCCCAGACAACCTCTACAGAACCTGAGAAAAAGGCTATTGAAATTGCCGTCATTCCCAAATCGTTCTCACATCAATTCTGGCTAACGGTAAAAGCAGGTGCAGAGCAGGCAGGCAAAGAATTGGGAATAAAAATTGTATGGCAGGGAACAGCAAAAGAAACAGAAGTGGAACAACAAATTAATATTGTTCAGGACATGATTAATCGCGGTGTTTCTGCTATTGTGCTTGCCGCTAGTGATGCTAATGCCCTAATAGGAATTGTCGAAAATGCAGTAAACAAAAGTATTCCATTAGTTACAATTGATTCCGGAGTTAATTCAGATAAACCTGTATCATTCGTGGCTACGGATAACATCGCTGGTGCTAAAATTGCAGCCGAAACTCTTGCAAAACTTATAGGTGAAGAAGGCGAAGTAGGGCTTATCCCATTTGTTGCTGGAGCTGCTACATCTGAAATGCGAGAGAAAGGATTTAAGGAAGGAATCGCTGCATATCCCAAAATAAAATTAGTCTCCGTTCTATACAGTGATAGCAATGTGGCAAAAGCCATGGATATTACCAATGATATGCTTACAACATTTCCAAATATAAAAGGTATTTTCGCTGCCAACGAATCCAGTGCTGTTGGATGTGCTCAAGCCATTAGAAGTAAAGGGAAAGCAGGTCAGATTAAGGTTGTAGCCTTTGACGCTGCGGAAGAAGAAATACAGGCATTAAAAGATGGCGTAATCCAGGCGTTAATTGTTCAGAATCCATTTAATATGGGCTATCTCGGCGTAAAATGTGCCTATGACGCCATTCAAGGTAAGCCGGTAGAAAAACGAATTGACACAGGTGTAACCGTCGTTACCCCTGAAAACCTAAACGACCCTGAAATCCAAAAAATCATCAAACCTGTCCAATAGCGACTTGATATAAATTCTTGTAGTTTATTTTACAAAAATATCGTCAATGGTTATGTTTTTAATTACACCAAATTTTTGTAGATTCTCTATGCTTATCTGATTCAAAGGTAGCATTAAGCTAATCAACCGAACATTGGGCATAATCTTGCTATTGTGAAAGTTTATTAAGTCATCCAGAGTTATTTTTTGCAAATCTTTATACCATTGTTCGCGAGGGTCATATTCAATATCATGGAGATACCAGCCGTATACACACCCCAATATGCCACGAAACGGCACTTTGTCTGTGCGGTAATCGTTTAAAACAGATTCTTTTGCAAAATTGAATCTTTCCTGCGAGATGGGGAGGTTATCAAACAGGCGTAAGAAACTATCCAGAGCCTCATAGAGTTTATCAGGCTGTGTCTGAATTACACCAATCATCAGGTCTTCATCACCTTTTCTATATCCCCCGACATACTGAGCCCCTGCCACATACGCTAATGCCCGTGCTTCTCGAAGTTCCTGAAACACAACCCCTGCCATACCTCCGCCAAAGTATGCATTGAAAATTTCAACAACAGGCTGTTCCTCCATCTTTGCTTCTTCCAATCCAAATTCAATCTGAACGCCTGCCTGCGTTACTTCTTTATCCAAAACATACAACTGTGTCGAATCTGGTTTACGAGATTTTATATATACATAACTAGGGGGGTCTTTCAAATTAATTTGTTTTGCATTAGCAATCTTTGTCTCGTTCTCATTTGCTCTCTTTTTATCTTCATCTTCAACTAACTCTCTTTTTAAATGATTTTCATAAAGCGTTTTTAATTCTTCATTATTTAATGTGCCCGCATAGAAAATATGGTGTTTGTAGCGGAATAAGTTTTTTATTATATCCAGTAATTCGTCAACTGTAAGTTCTTTGATTTGTTCTTCTGGAAGCATTCTCAAATAATAGGAATTTTTATCTAATCTATTGAACTGAACTAATGCTCTCATAACCTCTCCTGGGTCTTTTTTAGCATCCATTCGCTGAACCAGAATAATCTGCTTCAACTCTTCCAGAACCCCGCTTTCTACTTGTGGGTGGAATACGACTTCCATCAATAAATCCATTGTCTCCTTGAACCTATCATCAAAACCTGACAGGGAAATTGCCGATTCATTATTGCCTGCGCGGACATTAAATTCTGCCCCTAATTTATACCACTCCTTTTTAAGTTCTTCTGGAGAGAATCGTTGTGTTCCTGATTTTTCTAGCAGTCGGAAGGCAATAGGGATTTTAGGATTATGATAAGACCCAATATCTACACGAATCTCTAAACTAAAAATCTTATTCAATGGATTTTTACAAAACCAAAAATCTAACCCTTCCTCTGTTTTTAAGTGCACATAGTCCACATTTTGTTTTAAGAAGGTAGGCTCTTTTTCATCAATAGGAAGTGATAAAATTTGCTGTGCGAACGAGGAAAGTTTTGTGCTATCAATAGTCAAAGGTGTCAATTTTGGTTTTGGCACATACTTTATCTCTCTCTTGCCATCTTTTCGATAGCCAGCAACATAGCCCTGAGAAAAATATTTTCTTGCTGTCTCCACTATTTCAGCCTTTGTTATTTTTTCAAGATGTTCAATCCGTTTTAGGTGTTCTTCCCAGTCTTCATGAGCAATGAACACTTCTGTCAATTCTCCGACACGCCCTTCGTTTATTTCACGGGCTCGTTCCCTCGATTTTCTTAAATCGGTAATGATTGCGGGTAAAAGCCAATCTTCAAAATTTCCCTCACAAAGCAGTTTAACCTGCTCTAACAATAATTGCTCGACTTCTTCCAGACTTTGCCCATCTTTAGGAACTCCTAATAAATATTCTACCCCTAAATCGTTTATCTGCATAACAAAAGTACCAGCGCTCCGAACCTTTTGTTGCTGATTTAAATTAAGGTTAATCAAACCTGCCACAGCGTTATCTAATATCATGTCCATCAAAAGCAACTTATCGGAATCTGGATGAATCTTGGGCACAGTGCGGAAAGCAAGCACCACTGCTGGTTCCCCTTCAAATTCCATCTCAATCTGAATCCTTTCCATTAAGGGTTCATAGCAATATGAGGAAACAGGTGAACAAATTTTGTTTTCTTCGCTTTCCTGACTTTTCTTTTCCTGTTTTGCTTCTTTACCATCGGTATTCTCTACTTCTTTCTTGTCCAACTTTTTCAAATTTGAAAAATATTTTTCAACAATCCCCATCGTTTCCTGTATATTTATATCCCCTGAAATACTGATAGCCATATTTTCTGGAATATACCATCTCTGAAAAAAATTCTTTATATTTCGCAACGATGGATTTTTTAAATGCTCTGAGTCTCCTAATACAGTCTGTTTTCCGTAGGGATGGTCAGGGTAAAGAGCCTTGTTGACAGTTTCGAGTAAAACCCGTTCACGATTATCCATAGAACGGTTTTTTTCCTCATACACAGTTTCAAGTTCCGTAGGAAAAAGGCGGAATACTGGTGCTGAAAATCTATCTGATTCTAACATTGCCCAATGTTCCAGACACGCTGACGGCAGTTCCACCTTATACACCGTTTCATTAATCCATGTATGGGCATTAATCTTATCACCTCCGAGAGATTTATAAACGCGGTCTAACTCATTGGGCACAGCATATTTACTTGCCTCTTGCGAAACCCTGTCAATCTCCGTATAGATTTTCTCCCGCTCTTCTGTATCTGTCGTCTTGCGATACTTCTCATACAACTCCTCTATTTTGTCTAACAATTCCTTCTCTTTAGAATAATCAATTGTGCCCAATTTCTCAGACCCCTTAAACATCAAGTGCTCAAAATAATGGGCTAATCCTGTGGTTTCTGGTGGGTCGTTTTGACTACCTGCACGAACTGCTATCTCTGCATAAAAACGAGGTATCTCATGGTTTTCTGTTAAATATACCGTCAATCCATTGTCCAACCGATAAATATATACCTGCATTGAGTCTTCCGGTTTAGGTTGATACACAAGTTGATAGCCATAAACGGAACCCGTAGCACATACGCTAACAATTGTCATAAGCACTCCTACAATAGACAGTTTAAGATTCATATCCATACCTCACAAAAATTAAAATAATGTTTTTCACTTTCAAAAAATGAAATAAAAAGGTTATTTATCTTATAATCAAAACGAATAATTTTTAATGGAATATACATTAATTATACACAACATTTATCTATAACCTCTAAATTAAGGAATATAATCATGTTTTCTGCCGACTCTTTTTTAGGAAGGCATCCCATTTTACGATGGACGCTTATTATAATTATTGTTATTATTGTAGCCTTCTTCCTCTGGCTCTATTCGAGAATGCGCGGTCCATATCAAAATTATACACTTGATTTTCTAATCCCTGACCCTGCCACCTCACCTAAGCCTGGCACTCTTGAAATTGGAGTTGCTAAAAGGGATATAACTCCTATACCTGACCTTTATGATTCCTGGGAAGATGTTAATAATAACGGCAGATTTGACCCCGATGTAGATACTTATGTTGATAAAAATAAAAATGGCAGGTTTGATGGTATATGGATTGCCGGTTTCCATGCAAATCGTCCCGCAAAAGGTATAAACGACCCACAATGGGTCCGTGTAATTGCGTTTAAAAACAACGGCGTGACTCTGGTGATGGCGACTTTTGATGCAATTGGCATTTATCACAATGACTTTATAACCATACGAAAAAGCATAGACCCCAGTTTGAAGGTGGACCACATTCTGTTCTCTTCTACTCACTGTCACGAAGTAGTGGACACTATGCGAATCTGGAGTTTCTGGAAGCGAATCAAAGGTCTGGATATTCCTATCTTTGGTTATAATGAAGACCACATGAAATTCATCCAAAAAATGACAAAGGAGGCAATTGAAGAGGCTGTTCATAATTTGCAACCTGCTGATATGTATTGCACTCAGGTGCAGGTAGGACCAGAAGGGTTCATTCGTGATTCACGGAAGCCAGAAGTAATGGACCTCAATATGTATCTTTTCCGCTTTACAAAACCAAATACAGACGAAACCATTGCAACATTTGCCTCATGGGGTAATCATCCAGAAACAGCAGGAAGCGATAATCCATACTTATCATCTGATTTTATTCATTATTTTCGTGAGGGTATGGAAAAAGGTGTTCCAGAGCCGAACGGTGTTCAGGGCTTTGGTGGAATGTGTCTATATTTTCAAGGGATGTTAGGTGGTCTGATGACTCAATTGAGAGTCCCTGTTCCTGACCGTTCTGGAACAACTGTATACAAAGATGAGTCATTAGAAAAAGCACAAGCACTAGGATATAACACAGCAATTGTTGCGGCAAACGCATTACACAGTCCCAATGTGTGGAAAAATGAGAATCCACTTATTGCTGTTGCAGCAAAAACCTTCTTTGCACCTATGCAGGGACCTTTTAAGTATGGGATTATGTTAGGACTTATTCATGAGGGATATTTTTGGGGTGGCAAATCAAAAAGCGAAGTTAATGTTGTTCGCATTGGCGATGTAATGATTACAACAGTTCCGGGCGAACTTTATCCTGAAGTTGTTCAAGGAAATATTGAAGCACTTCCTGGAAATGATTTTAACCTAACTGCACCTGTTGAAACTCCACCTCTTCGTAGTGAAATGGAAAAAGGAGCAAAAATGGCTTTCGTTATCGGGTTGGCTAATGACGAAATAGGCTACATTATTCCCAAATCGGAATGGGATACTAAACCCCCTTATGTATATGAGAAAAGTCAGTATGGCGAAGAAAATTCAGGTGGACCTGATGTCGCCCCTTCTTATCACAAAACGGCTCTCGAACTTATTCAACGGATGAACAGTACCTATCCTGGGCAAAAATAGTTTGTTTTAAAAAGATTTAATCTTAATTAAAAAGAAAGGGAAGTATTGTATAAATGAGTAAAGGGATAACAAAACGCTCTGAAGATTATTCTCAATGGTATATTGATGTGGTTCTAAAAGCAGAAATGGCAGATTATAGTCCTGTTAAAGGATGTATGGTTATTAGGCCTAATGGCTATGGTATATGGGAAAACATTCAGAAAAACCTTGACCGTATGTTCAAAGAAACAGGGCATGTAAACGCATACTTCCCTATGCTTATCCCAGAAAGTTTCCTGAAAAAGGAAGCAGAACATGTTGAAGGATTTGCCCCAGAATGTGCCGTTGTAACCCATGGCGGAGGAAAACCACTTGAAGAGCCTCTTGTCATTCGTCCTACCTCTGAGACCATTATTTGGGCAACTTACAAAAATTGGATTAGTTCCTATCGCGATTTGCCTCTGCTTATTAATCAGTGGGCAAATGTCTGCCGTTGGGAAATGCGGACACGGCTATTCTTACGCACAACTGAATTTCTCTGGCAAGAAGGGCATACGGCTCATGCCTCTTACGAAGAAGCAGAGGAAGAGACATTAAAAATGATTCATGTTTACCAACGATTCGCTGAGGATTACCTTGCTATGCCTGTTATTGTTGGCAGAAAAACAGAATCAGAAAAGTTTGCTGGTGCAGTCCATACCTATTGTATAGAAGCACTTATGCAGGACGGTAAAGCACTACAATCAGGCACTTCACACAATTTAGGACAAAATTTTGCAAAAGCCTTCGATGTAAAATTTCAAGATAGTGACAAAGAACTAAAATATGTCTATGCTACCAGTTGGGGTGTATCTACACGGCTTATCGGTGGTATGGTTATGAGCCATTCTGACGACCAGGGACTTGTCATTCCACCTAAATTAGCACCTCTACCTGTGGTAATTGTTCCTATCTGGCGAAGCGTTGAAGAACAAAAACAGGTCAGCGATTATGCCCAAAAAATTACTGAAAACTGGGACCCACTCTTCTATAAAATAGATGACCGCGACCAATATAAGCCTGGCTATAAATTTCATGAATGGGAATTAAAAGGGGTCCCTTTGCGTATTGAAATAGGTCCCAGAGATGTAAGTCAACGACAGGTAGTCCTTGTGCGAAGGGATAATGCAGAAAAAATAACTGCGAGTATTGATAACCTGAAAGAACAGGTGGATAATACATTAACAGATATTCAAAATAACCTGTTCAATAAAGCCAGAGAACGAACAGAGGCAAACACATTTACCGTTGATTCTTATGATGAATATAAAGAACGAATTGAACAGGGCGGACTTTTCCGTGTTTTCCTTGACCATACTAATCCAGAAGTAGAACAAAGATTAAAAGATGAAACAAAATCAACAATTCGCTGTATTCCATTTGACGCACCTGAGGAAGAAGGTCCCTGCATGATAACAGGCAAAACCTGCAAATATCGCGTTATTGCTGCCCAATCTTATTAATTCCAAAACCAACTCATAATCATTAATATCAAAAATTTAAACAAGAAAAACAATCAGAGTTGTGATGTTACCTACTTAATAGTGGAAATCCTTATGTTTTTGTTTTTACTATAATTACCCGCAATACAGTAATGTTTTTATTGACAGTTTTCACTTATTAAAATAATAGAAATTTGATAAAATAATGTTCTAAACTTTTAAATGCAAGTAATGAGAATAAGACATCGCAAAAACATAATAAATCAATGGAAATCACATTTCTACATTGCTGGGGCAGACAAGCGGTGGTGGGCTGATTACTTAAAGAGAATGTTTCTTCGTAAAGTGCTTACCTTTCCTTCCACAGTGCAGATTCAAACGAGAACAGGTTGTAATGGCGGTTGTATATTCTGTCCTTATACTGCAAGCGTTGAATATGTTCCAAAAGGAACTATGTCAGATGACCTGTTTAGAAAGATAATTCTTGAAATTGCACAGTATCGGGAAACACGGCGTATTAGTCCTTACCTTATGAATGAACCATTTTTAGACCCAAAACTATTAGAACGCTCACGATATATAAAACAAACTATACCTAACTCACACATAACTATTACAACAAATGGCAGTAAGTTGTCCCCAGAAATTGTAGATGAATTAATGAAGGACAATCCATTCCATCATATTTTTATTTCTATACAAGGAATTGAAAAAGAACCTTATGAAAATACTATGCGAGGAAGTCTGAAATTTGAGGAAACAAAAAGGAATGTAGAATACCTTATTCAAAAAAGAAATCAATTCCATCCTGAACTAAAAATTACCGTTACGATGGTTAAAACAAATCTTGTTGATGTAGACAGAGCAGTCAACTACTGGAAAAATTTAGGGGTCAATTCAAAATATACAGCGTTAGAAAATCGAGGGGGAAATAACATTTCTTTTAATAAATTAAATCCTGGCAAATCAATTCGGTTTAATCACTGCACAAGGCTATTCAAACAGGCGTATATTTTATTTAACGGCGATATGGTTTTATGTTGCACAGATTATTTCAAAACGATGGCATTGGGCAATGTCGCAGAAAGTTCTATATATGAAGTGTGGAATTCACCGCGTGCTATAAAAATTC
Organism: Candidatus Hydrogenedens sp.; assembly: GCA_035370665.1. Taxonomy (GTDB): domain Bacteria; phylum Hydrogenedentota; class Hydrogenedentia; order Hydrogenedentales; family Hydrogenedentaceae; genus Hydrogenedens. The sequence goes on along the minus strand of DAOOVZ010000081.1, from coordinate 1,282 downwards.
GCCAAGACTTTATTCGAGGGGATTTTTCAGATAATCCGCTCTGTGCTTCTTGCCTTATCTCCTCAGAAGGCATGTAATTCAGACCCATTAAAAACTAATTCTATTTTGAAATTGGATAAATAGTAACTTGATTTTTCCCATTTCTTTTACTTTCATACATCATCTGGTCTGCCCGTTCAATAATTGAATTCACAGTGTCATCGTCGCATGATAGTGTAGCACCCACAGAAACTGTAACCCCCAGATAACCATGTGTTGTTTTTATACTACTTGCTGAAATCAAATTGCGGATGCGTTCTCCTAAAGCATACAGTTCTTCTTGATTTACATGAGGAGCAACAACTACCATCTCTTCCCCACCCCAACGGCCAACAAAATCATAAGGCCGTATAATCTTTACAAGTGTTCGTGCTACCATCTGCAAAACAATATCCCCAATCAAATGACCATAAGTATCATTGACACGCTTAAAATCATCAATATCAATAAAAAGGACACCTAATCTACTGCCCAATCTCTCTGCTTCCGCAAGTCTGTGTGTGAGGGCTAATTCTATATACCTTCGATTGCCAATTTCTGTCAGTGGACATATTAAGGTTCTCTCTCGGGCTTCCCGAAGTTCTTCTAACAAATTTAATTCTTCCGTATTTTCTTGAAAAAACTCAATTGCACCTTTAATATCTCCATCTACCAATATTGGCAAAGTTTTTATCCTAACCGGTAAGCGATATCCAAACTTATGCCGTAAAAAAACAATAGCCTTACGAATCTGACCATCTTTAATAGTCTCAACCAGTGGACAATTGTTAAGACATAATTCAGTCCCTTTTTCGTCTACATGTTTTAACAAATCATCCTGGCAATGAGTCCCAATAACCTCTTCTGCACTATATCCTGTTATTTCTTGTGCTTTATCATTCCAAAAAAGAATCTTACGCTCCGGAGAAACTACATATACTCCGACCTCAAGGTTCTTAAGAATTTCAATTATTTGCTCTGAGAGTAAATAAGAAAGTTTATCTTTTAGATTTTCTTTTTCTTTCGACACACTATCCAGGCTCATAATAATCCTACCACAATAAATTTTGGCAAATATTATACTACAAAATTAATAAAATAAACTATATAAAAAATGTAACTACCTCTTTTCAGAAATAGTTACATTTTTTTGATAGGTAATTTAAAAGTTTTGGGTTATGCTCATAATAATTGGTCTATATTACCAATAAATGATGCAAATAATCTTGTGCATGGATGCTCACTCGGATAACGAAGGAACTCT
>DAOOVZ010000080.1:0-12925 GCA_035370665.1 Candidatus Hydrogenedens sp. | reverse complement strand
GGAAATATAAGAAGGAGAACTTTTTACGATTTCATCTTGAATTACACGAACCTGCTTATTCCATGATTCATGCTTCTCATTTAAAGGTCTTGGTCTACCTACAATTCTTTTTATATTGTTCTCGCCTAAATAATTTGAAAAAAACACACTTATAAGAACTATCCAAAAAATACGCCCCCATCGTCTCCGTTCCAGATAATCCCATTGTTCCCAGGTTTTAGAACCAAACCAGAATGCTAGAAAAGACGCTATACTCAAAATGATAAATACACTGCGATATTCATGTGGACGCCACCAAAAAATCCCCTTTGATGCAATCCATAATCCGCACAAATGATATATTGCAAGAACAACGGCAAACACCTTCCAGACATAACTTGCCACCTTAGCAGCAGTTTTGTTCTTGCGAACAATCAGGTTCGTTATCTGCCAGGTTAATGCTGTAATTGAAAATAAGTAGACTGAAAAATGAGTTACAAATACTATAAATTCATCCAGAACAGGAACATAATGGTCAGGTTGGAGTGCTAATAAAATCACCTCATCTAACGGGTCATTAATTAATTTTGCACCCAACAGAGTAATTTCATAGAGAACTAAATAACCAATAACCACAATAACCAATGAAAAAAACAATTTTAAAAATGTCGGCAACTCTTTATACATCAAAAAAACCTTTACTGATTGCTGAAACCAATCAAAAAACCAATACCCATAGACTTTCAAAAAGGCATGATAGTTTCAATTAGAGAATAATAAACAATATATTATAGTAGAGAACACCCAGAAAAGAAAAATATAATGTAATCCCCTATTCTGTAAAGATTAAAGTAATTGTGAAGTTAGAGATTTTATATTAAATAAAACTAATAGTCTTATCGAACACTTACATTCATTTTTGAGGTTTAAATTTGCAACAGAATGTTTTTTTTGATAAAATTGATTACAGAAAAAATAAGCGGGAGTAACTCAGTTGGTAGAGTGCAACCTTGCCAAGGTTGACGTCGCGGGTTCGAGTCCCGTCTCCCGCTCCATTCTTTATAGGGGCCGTTAGCTTAGTTGGTAGAGCAGGGGACTCTTAATCCCAAGGTCGCAGGTTCGACTCCTGCACGGCCTACCATTCTTTGATATGTTCATGGCTAAACTTTCATAACTTTTAATAGTTTACTTTCGTTTTAGAATTATCTTTTTTTGCCCCTTTGGATTTTTATTTGTAGATTTTTATATTGAAAGGCACTACCAAGGGCTGTAAACCCAAACCATGCAAGCATACAGAGCATTTGGATATAAGATGGTTCAAATTCAGGTGTAATTGCGATAACTCCCCAAAGTTCTATTAATCTTACAATAGACCACACAATAACTAGTGAACCTATTACTGCAGTAGCGGTGATTATAACAATCTTTTCAACTATAAATGATAAAAAACCCCCTGCGAGCCCTATTAGGAACAACAATAAAGGATTATTAATTACAGGGAGTAGAATTAAGCCGAGAGCATATCCCCCCAATACACCTAATATAAAAATGCCCAACTTAAAAAAGAAAACCGCAATGGCTACCCCTAATAAACCTAAAACAAAGGATACAACAATTACAACAGGAGTAAGGTCTATTAAAAAAAATCCAAAAGATAACAGAGAAGAGAAAGCAACCGTGAAGAAACCACATAGTCCAATAATGATATAGACCAAACTATAACCAAAAAAACAACTCAAAAAACCCATACACATTATCAAAAACATAATAGAAATATGCACAGGATAATTTAATAGTGTCTGTTGTAATATGTGTAAATCCATTGGTATTAAAAGGTAGTAACGAAAAAAATCAATTTAATTAATCAGGATTAATCTGCCATATCTTCTTTTCTGTTATAGGCAATTCCAAGTGCAAACACTGTTATGAGGAGAACAAGTAAATCTCCCTTGTAATTATTGTTTTCTATATTGTTTGACTTCCCAGAACAAGAGAAGAGATTTTTTATCCAAGAACCCTGACCACCGAGATAAACATAATATTTTCTACCATAAGTTTCTATAACAAGTATCCCTGAGGATTTAATGTAACTTTTTGGTGTAAATCGCACTTTAAAACTCACTGTTTCTTGTGGGTCAACCACTAAAACTCGTTCTCCAATAATCTGAAATTCTGGCTCACCCATAATCCAAATTTGGAATGGGATGGTTTCCATTCCGATATTTTGAGCCTTGAATTCTATCTCTTTTGAGGTTTTTAACGATATGCTTCCAAAATCTACTGGGCTATCTATTGCCGGTGTAATAATCAGAGGCACATCTTCATCCAGAATAGGGATTTCATTTTCTCCCTCTTCGGGTAGTTCTTCTGGAGTAATGGCTTTCTCTACGAACAAATTAAAATCGCCATCTGCCAACAGAAATTCCCTTCTATTTGAAATTCCATCTCCATCAAGGTCTGCAGATGCCCGTAAAAATAGACCTCCACCTAGATTATAGTTTTTCAGGTCAATCTTAATTCCAACTGCACTTATAGCACCTTGAACGAAATATTGTATAGCCATAGGTTCGCCTATTGTGATGATGGCTGCTGCAAACCGTTCTACCTCATCACAGGTAATCCCATATAACTGCTGAATTGCAATACATTTATTTCCTAATGTATTGTCCACTTTAATTCGTGTCCAGTTAAAATAATAAATTGATACTAAAAGTTCATGGTTCGGAACAGTTTCATCACTTAAAACACGGTCTAATAACCTTGTATGTGCCCGGTCAGGAATGCCGTTGTTATCTACATCCATTGTATCTGGATTCGTTTCCGGGTCAAGTGCTTCTGTTATCTTTACAAGAATACCTTCTGCATCAATGTCAAGCACATAAGCAGGGAACGAAAACAGAATGAAACAAGCAAAGCAGAAGCCAATAAAAAAGCCTTGCTTTAATATAAATTTTGTATTTTTACTTTCTTTTATTCCCTTCATTTTTTTCATTTCATTTTTATATTAGACTCTTTTTAAGGTAAAATAAGTTCATAATCTAAATATTATTCCAATTTTTCTTGTTCCATTATAATAAAATTACAAGGACAAAGCAATGAAGTATTTTAAAGTTGTCCAATTTGTCCCCGGAAAAGGCAACGCATGGACCTACTATGAGTGTGATGATAATGAAACCATACAACGGCAATTAACTTATATTCCGACAACAGATGAAATTTCAAAAGTGCCCGACCCAATCATGAAAAAGTTGTATCGTCCTGAACTTTTAGAAACATCTGACATACAAGAGTTTTTATCCCTCTGGGAAAAAAGTTGATAATTGTTTAAATATTAAGTTTATAACATTTTAACTTATGGAGTTGTTAAAATTGGAAATTAAAAGTCCTTACATAAATTCTTCTACTTACTTATGGGCTAAAGGTAATTTGCATACACATACAACCATTAGTGATGGTGTTTACGACCCACAGAAAACCATTCAGAAATATGCTTCTATGGGCTACAAGTTTCTAATGTTTAGTGACCATGACATAATTGGACAGATTGAAGACCTTGAACCTTATGGTATGATATTAATCTCTGGCAATGAGATAACAATGGACGGACCTCATATCCTTCATGTCAACGCAAAAAAGAAAATTGAGCCATATCCAGACAGACAACAAGTTTTGAATAAAATTGCTGAAAATGGAGGTTTTGCCATTATTTCTCATCCGAACTGGGAAGAAAATTTCAATCATTGTTCTCAGGAATTTTTAGACAAATGGAAATATTATACTGGTATTGAGATATACAATGGCGTAGTTCGGCTTCTTCCGGGTAATCCTTGTGCAACAGACCGTTGGGACCGTCTTCTCTCTCAAGGAAAACTTATATGGGGCTATGCTGATGACGATGCACACTGGGAAGAGACCTACGGCGTAGCATGGAATGTCGTCCAAATTGAAACATTAACAAAAGAAAATGTCCTTGATGCTTTGAAAAGAGGGAACTTTTATGCCAGCACAGGTGTTGAAATCCAAAAAGTATCTATAACTCAAAATTCTGTTTCCATTACTACAACAAATGCAAAAAAAATTAGTGTGATTGTAAATTATGGAAGGAGAGTTTATGAAACAAAAGAAAACTCTATCCATTTCAAAATTGATGATGATTTTCCATATACCTACTTCCGTTTTGAATTTTGGGGTGATGGTGAAGAACAAGCATGGACTCAACCATTTTTGGTCATTAATAAATAATTAATTAAAAAAATAGAAGATTTTGAAAACTTTTCTACCAAATTTGGTATTAAGACAATATATATTTCTATAGTAAATTTGTAATAATATGGAAGCAATATTTTATATTAAATAGATTAAAACATATTTACAGTTAATAAAACATTAGGAGACTGAATATGAAGCATATAAAGATGTTAAGTTCCTTGTCGAAGGCAGAAGTTGAAACGGAATTAAGTATAGGACAGATTTTAACTATTGTGGCTAATGTCCTTTCAGTAGTTGCTCAGGCTTTAGTCACAAAAGAAACTGGGAGTACCACGATTTCATAAAAAACAACAAAGGAGATTTGCATTATCATGAAAAGAATTCGTCCTATTACATTGGTGCCACAAAAGGCACAACAAGGAGGCGATTTTTGCTCAAACATTGAAAGTGATTACCAGGCTTTTCTTTGTTTCTTGCTATCCGTATTAACCACCTTCTTTCTACCATTAGCAGAAATAAAAAAACCACAAGAAACCACAACCCCAGAAACCACAACAGAATAGTGAGATACCTGTTAAGTTTGAGACAAAAGTTTGCGAAATCCTAATTATTTGGTATAATAATTTTACTTTTTAACGATATAAACTATGAAACATATAAAAAGACAAACATACATAAAACCAAGTCAAGCAGTTACAGTAGATGTAATACTTACTCTTATCGTTCAGATACTAGATGCAGTTCAAAGTCTACTTGCTACGAAGAATCCACAAACTGAGGGGCAACCATCGGAATAAAGAATAGACAAAAGAAGATGATAAATAAAAAGAAAAAACATATTACTAAAATATCACGACTAAATTACGCGAGCGACTGTCCCTTTACAGTTAGTAGTATTTTGAAGTTTGTTCAGGATATTATCAAAATATTTATTCCTGTGTTTCAGAATAAAGAACCTGAAACACCACCACCAGCGGGTGGAACTACAACAACTACTACCACTTCTTCATCTTCATCAACCAGTTGAACTCAACAAAAAATAAGGATAAATTATAAAGTTATTTAATATGGGAATAGGAAATATGAAACACATTCGTAAAATGACCTTAAAGAGAGCAGACGCTTTTAACAACTTTATGAACGCAGTATGGCGTGCATGGCAAGATTTTCGCTACGAAAAGAAAAACGAGGTTGGTTTTTAATCGTCAGGTTTATTGTGCAAGGACTAAAAGCATATCCATGTCTAAGTCAGGCATGGAATGATAGGATTTTAAGATAGAAATAATCTATTATGATTGAAAAACTTCATGCCATTATTCGCACTGCAGACCGATTTGATGTAAAGCAATTATTTCATTTTTATATGCAAGAACCAATTCATGCTTCACTCCTCGATGCAAAGCGCGAACCGCTTATGCCAAATATAAGTGAATTGGAAGAACTATTACTTAGCAAAGATGCTGCACAATCTTTCTACACAGTAGAAAACAAACAGGGCGATATTCAAGGATTTGTCATATTAAAAGGCGTAAATCCAGAAGTGATGTTTGCTGAGATTATACTTCTCTTTAACAATGATATTTATGAAGAAAATAAACTCTTAGTCGAAGAGGCATTAGAATTTATTGAAACAAAAGCATTCCAGCAATTGCATTTGAGAAAGATAATAACTACCTGCCTTGATGATGAAAAAAATCTACATACTTTTCTTTCCCAACATTCCTATCAATGTGAAGGCGTTATGCGTGAGGTGCTATTTACCACCGGGAAATGGCATAATCTTGAAACATGGGCGAAATTTAATTTTTAATGAATTCCCTTATATAATTTATTTAAACTATTAAGGAATTTTATTTGTGAGTATTACCACGAAATCATTTATTCGCAGAGCAGACCGAGATGATTTAGATATATTAGTCCGCTGGATGGAAGATGAAGACTTTCATTATTTCCTTTATGGTGACCCTGCCCGTTCCCCTCGCCTTATTCGCGAACAAATTGTTGGCTACCTGAGTAAAACAGCAAACAATCCTATTCCTTCATGCGTATATTTCATTGTTGATTCACCTGAAGGACCTCTGGGTATGATTTCATTGCAAAACATCAGCTGGCGAAATCGCTCATGCAATATTGATGTTTATATGGCACCAGAACATCGCAAACACTTGACCACAGGAATTAATATTCTACGCGCTTTAGAATATGCCTTTGATGAACTTAATCTACACCGTGTTAGTGCAATTATCTATGCGTTTAATCAACCTTCATGGAGACTTTTAGAATTTCTTGGTGCTGTTCGTGAAATAAGTTTGAAAGACCATATTAACCGAAACGGAGTCTGGCATGATGTCTATGTCTATGGATTATTAAAGGAGGAATTCAATACCTGGCGAAAAAAATACACAGAACAAACCAAAGAATTAACCCTCCAAAAAATGACAGACGCAATTAAAAATCATCTGGATAAATCTTCATGAACACCTATGCAATACTTGTCATATTTTCTATTTATTTTTTGTTTTCACTATTTCAAAATTTGTTTCAGAACAAGAGTATCGTTCCCATTACAAAAATCTCCCAATTCATTTTATTAATATATGCAATAACATACCTCGTAATTCAGCAAATTCTACCAAGAAATCTATTCTCTATCCCCAGTTGGATTCTTGGCTTAGTTCTCGGACATATTTTATATACAGTAGGATTTTTTATAACTGTCGGCTCCGATGGAATTGTAAAAAAGCAGTTCCTGTCATTCCGTAAATTGCTCGGTTTTGCATTCTTATCTCCTATAATTCTGGGCAGAACACTTGGTGTGGCTATCACAGAAGAAATTGTTTATAGATGTGCTGTCCAGACTGTTCTTACCCATACCTTACAAAATGCGTTCCTCTCTATCTTGATTATCGCTATTACTTTTACTCTGGTCCACGAACATATATTCCAGAATGAACTTCGACAAAACTTTGAATTTTTGTTTTTCTCTATTATGTTAGGTTTGCTTTATCATTTTACAAACGATTTGGCACTTGTGACAGCAATTCACTTTATTCGTAATATGGAAAGCAATTACCTAGAATTCTTAGAAAAAATGCAAGAGGTAAATAATTTAGACCAATGCCTTGACGAGATAGAAAAAACGCTATTCAATTCAGGCGGAGCAAAGGAATGCACTTCAAAGAATTAAATCATGATGAAAATAAATATACGGTCTATCTCGATGAAGTATCGAAAACATTTAGAACTTACCATTTTTTTTATAAGGATGAAGAAAAAGGAAAGCGGTTTTTACTAAGGAAAAAAGAAGCATGTGCCGCCGATAGAGTTACCTTTGGTATTATGCATGGCGAAATAATGGGACTACTCGGACCTAATGGTGCTGGAAAAACAACTATCGTAAAAATGGTTTCCAGTCTGGTCAAACCGGATAGCGGCGTCGTATATGTAGATGGTATGGATGTAGAAAAAAAACGCAAGCAGGTTCTATCCCAAATCGGTGTTGTCCTCGAAGGCACACGAACAAGTATGTGGCCACTTACTCCGCTCGAAAATTTATATTACTATGGGAACCTACGAAATATTCGCGGTAAAGTCCTCAAAGAAAGAGCAAAACAGTTGCTCGACTTTATAGGTTTAAGTGATAAAAAAGATATAGAAGTGCGAAGACTCTCACGCGGTCAAAAACAAAAATTGGCAATATGTATTGCACTCATTGCAGACCCTAAAATCATTCTCCTTGATGAACCTACCACAGGACTAGATGTGCAGAGTAGTCGTTCTATAAAAGACAAAATTCTTGAATTAACTCGGGAACATGGGAGGTCTGCTCTAGTAACCACTCATGATATGCATGTTGCACAGGAACTATGCGACCGAATAGGTATAATCAATAAGGGAAAACTCATCACTTGCAAGCCTACCTCTGAACTGCTTGAAATATTCTCGAAACAAATTTTTTCTGTCCGATTAGACCGGAATCTAGTAGATGGAGACCTAAATGCCCTTGCCCCACTGATTAAAGTTCTGAACACAGATTTCACAGCAGAGGGACCTACCCTGACCATTCAAGTGCCTGAACCCTATCCTGAACGCTCTGAGGCACTGTATATTCTCTTCGATACATTGCATAAAAAGAAATACCAAATCCGTTCAATACAGCAAAAACAAGTGAACCTTGAATATGTCTTTTTACAACTCACAGGTGAGAAACCTGTATTTGATGAAACTAAATTACCTGAACAGGAATGATGCCTATGCTCGGTTTTCTTCTCGTAATGAAAGCAGAAATCATACGCGGTTGGATTGTTACTCGCAGATACTGGTTTCGCACATTGACAAGCCTTATTATCGGTTACGGTATGCTTATGATACTTATCGCAGGTTTCTTCTACAGCCAACCAGCAATTGAGAAGAGTATTAACCAACTCGATGACCCAACACGTGCCACAAATTATATCCTGGGGTTTATTATTGGTATGTTTGCCTTCGGTGTAATTGGCATGTTTACACAGGGCATTCAAGGGATGGCTCAGACAGGCGTATTGGAACAATTATGTATGAGCCCTTATGGGCTGGTTACAAACTTTTTAGCCCGTGCCGTTGTGGCGTCTATCTCAACAATTATCTATTCTGCCTTGATGGTCTACATGGTCGTTGTTAGCGTTGGAGGGAAACTCTATTTCGACCCTATTCCTGTGGTTGTGCTATTAACCCTTTCGTTTGTAAACCTTTTAGGATTTGGGTTCATGGTCGGTGGTCTGGTGCTCGTGTTCAAACAAATCGGACAATTGACTATTATCGTGCGTATGGCTCTATTTGCCCTTGCCATTTTTGCGCGTGAAGAATTTCTACAACAAGGTTGGATTATCTCTGCTTTTATGCACGCTTTACCCATCACTGATGCCGCTATATGCTTGAAATATGTGCTTGTAAAAGGACAACAACCTGAGGTAGGTCAATTTGTTTCCGTCTTCATGCATCCATGCTTTTATTGGCTATGTGTAAGTTGCGTCCTCTGGACTTTCATCGGCATATCTTTATTTAAAGTTATGGAAAATTACAGCAGATATAAAGGAACATTGGGAATTTATTAATGAATACCCTTAAACCTATACACACATTTGAACGGAATGGAAAATACTTTGCAATTGATGTTCAAAATACATTCTGTTTTGAATGCGATGAAATCACTCACGATATCTTGCAATACTATCCTGAAAATGCACAAAATAAAATTCTCCATATCCTTTCCTCCAAGTATTCAAAGACAGAACTTCTCGAAGTTTGGGGTGAACTCGAATGGCTACGCAGTATTGGCTCTATTCTAAAACATCAAAAAATAGAAACCTGGGCAAATGCCCTTACGCAAAATATAGGTTTGGATACCCTTTCCTTCCTTATAAAAAAAGACCAATTAGAACAATTTCAAAAAATAATGCCATCGGCTTTACTCCGGGCTCTGCCGCAAGTCAAGACCCAACAGAAATTCAGAATTAACCTGATATTTGCTGAAAAAATTAATACATTTAAAAGTTGCTATGAAGTTATTTCAGAACTGTTATCACATATCTTTCCGTTAAACGAAAAAAACATAAACATAAATCTGTGCCTGCCTATTACCAATCATATTCGCGAGACCCTGAAAATCAGTAGAGATGAAAAAATCTTTTTTATATTTGAAAATACGACATTAGAACTTCTCCAACGACTTGATACTTATGGTGAAAATGAATTTAGCAAACTACTTAACGAACAAAGAGGGAAAGTCTTATTCCTCCCGACCTTCCTTCCATTTATACCTACAATAGAAAAGTTCCTGAACAGTGGTATTAAAAGGATTGTGCTTGACCCTTTTGCACCATTTATATTAAATCCAGAAATTAATATTGCCGATTTTTTTCATGAACTTACTGATTTGACAATCCTATATACACAGCAATTAAAGAAAGGAAACCAATACCTATTAGCGCCTGTTATGGAGTATTTCTTGAACATTCAACATGGAAATTCTGTTAAGCGTAGAGACCCCGCGGGTGCAGAAGAATGGTTCATTACCCCTGACGGAGATGTCTATGGTGGATATTTGTATTATAAAAACAACCTTTGCAGATTGGGTAATATACAAAGTAGCGATATTCCCATCACAGGTTCCGAATCCGTATACAGTTTGGGAATAAATACAACCCCACTATGCACACATTGCTGGGCTAAAAACATTTGTGGTGGTGGATGTGGTGCTGTTCATCATCAACTTAGTGGAAAAGTAACCGAGCCCTGTATAGATTGGTGCAACCTACAACGAGAATGGATAGAGGAAATAATTGTCCAGTATCAAGAACTCAACAATGCAGGTGTATCACTATCTCCTGATGTGCAAGTAAATACAGAAAAACAACATCCAGGCAGATTAACAGTTCTAAAACATATCTTTCAGGGGCTTTTTAAAGAACAAATTGTTATTCGTCCATTACGACCTCAAGATGAGGAATGGCTATGCCAATGGGAAACATGGAACGAGAATGTCTACTTTACACTTAACGAAGGAAATATTCTGACCACAACCCAGCATGAAAAAGAACAAGAAATCCTGAATCCAAATAAAACTTATGAAGAATGGGCTATTATTGATAAAAAATCCAATCCTCGTGGACTTTTGAAAATTCAACCACACAGGATTCCAAACCTTGCTATAATCTCAATCTATTTTCACAATTCAGAAGATTATGATAACAGAGACATTCAGGAAAGTTTCCAGAACATACTCAATCAGGTCAAAAACAGATTTCCAAAAAAACACTGGCTAATCCCAGTAATTCCAGAAGATAAATCTCTCATCCAATTTGTTGAAGCACTAAACTTTCATAAAGCAGGCACAGCTAGAGATTCCTTTTTCCTTCATAAAAAATACCACCACCTTGACATATACCTTTTATAGACAAAGAGTGGTATATTATGTTTTATTTGCACCATTTTAATTTCTTCAATGAAAATTTCTATAAAACAACTATGTATAGAAAGTCTAAAAATTGGTTATTTCATCATTTTTTAATGATTTATAAAAGAGTTACTTTTCACAATGCTTATTCGGAGTTATGTATTTCCAAAATTAATTTCACGAAAGTTTCGTATAATCTTATTCAATGTTACTTATTTCTACTAATAATTAAAACTATATTTTAACTTTAATTTAAAAATTATATAGTATTAAAATAAAATTCAATAATAATTATTATTAAACAAAAATATCTTCACAAGTAAAATTAATAATTATAGTATTAGATAAAGAAATTATTTTTATTGAATAGAATTTTATTTGACATTTATTAAAATATTTTGCTATTTTTATAGTGTTGAAAATGTTTATTTTCCAAAAAAACTAACAATTATTAAATGTAAGGAATAATATTATGAAAAAAGGCTTTACACTTATTGAATTACTTGTTGTGATTGCCATTATAGGGATATTAGCAGCGATTTTATTGCCTGCCTTGGCTCGTGCCCGTGAAGCAGCTCGTCGTTCCAGTTGCCAGAATAACTTAAAGCAATGGGGACTGGTATTCAAGATGTATTCAGGTGAATCAAAAGGAGAACGATACCCAAGGATATTAACAAGGGATGGGACTCAACCTCTTTTCCGCGATTGCGACTCTGCTGACACAACACTAACAACTTACCCGGGTGGAAGTCTTTTTATCGCAATGGGACCGGACCCCACGACAATTTATCCTGAATATTTAACTGACCCTGCTATTATTTTTTGTCCATCTGACGCACAAAGCACTATTAATGATGTAACTAACGATGAGACAGGAGAAATTACTTTTAGTTGGTTATGCACAGATGCCAATTATGGTGCAGCGGCGGTAGATGAAAGTTATGCTTATATTGGTTGGGTAATAGACCGTGGAGAGACTATTGATAACCTGATTACATTTCCAGCACTTCCTCCGTTAATCCCTAATCAAATTACAGGTCCGGCTCAATTGGTAGAGTTAGCAATTAATGCGTTAGTCCCGGTATATCAGAACCCTTCCTTGTGGACTAATTATGTAGACAAAGATGTGGAAGTTAGTCTCGGTAATGGAAATGGTGGAAGTAAAACAGTCTATCGTTTGCGTGAAGGGATTGAACGGTTCTTGATTACAGATATTAACAATCCTGGCGCATCAGCACAAGCACAGAGTAGTGTTTGGATTATGTTCGACCATGTTGCTACCAATACAGCCGGTTTTAATCATGTGCCTGGCGGTTCCAATGTCCTATATATGGATGGTCATGTAGAATTTATCCGTTATATCCCTGAAGACCTGAACAATCCTACCGGGGCAAGTAAAGCACCTGTTAATGCTGGTGTTGCACAGACTATTGGAATTTTCTTCTAATTAAATTATTCAAATTACCAATATTATTTGGAGCAGATGTTATAGATAGTGATGGTTTAAAAAAATCTGTTACAAGTGTTAAATTTAGTCGTCGAGAATTTCTTGCTACAACCGCAGTAATAACATTATCGTCTTGTGCATATAAAGCACAGGCAAGCAATCGTCAGCCAAATATCCTGTTTGTTATGCCTGACCAGATGCGAGGTCAGGCTCTTGGTTGTATGGGGAATCTAGATGTTAAGACACCAAATCTGGACCATCTCGCATCAGAAGGAATTCTATTCCGAAATACATTTGCAAACAGTCCTGTGTGTTGTCCTGCAAGAGGAATCCTGCAAACAGGTCTTTACTGTCAT
>DAOOVZ010000079.1:0-13007 GCA_035370665.1 Candidatus Hydrogenedens sp. | reverse complement strand
TGAAGGAATCCCTGAAGGTATTCCAGAAGGTGTAGTTGAAGGAATCCCTGAAGGTGTAAATGAAGGTGAAATTCCAGAGGGAATGCACTCATCAGATACCAATCATAACTGGAAAGTTGAACTGAGAGAATTACTCCGTGTAATTCAGTTATTCAATTTCTTTGGATATCATTGTGATAGTTCTACTGAAGACGGATTTGCTCCAGGAACAGATACAAATCTAAGAAATTGCCTACCTCACACGAGTGATTACAATCCACAGGATTGGCGTATTGACCTTAGAGAACTTTTAAGATTGATACAAATATTTAATATAGGTGGCTATAGATTGTGCCCTGACCAGGAAGATGGCTTCTGTCCCGGATTAAATTAAAAAAACAAAAAATTGCGAGGAGTTTGATACATCTCTAATATATCCGCCGAAATACTGAAAATTTCGGCGGATATATTTTATTATGATATAATTCCATTCTAATTTGTCGGTATAGGCAATTTGTCGTCAACTTATCAAATTATAACGAATAACTCTTTTTTATGGAGGTATGTATGCTGTTGTCTTTTTTGTTAATAATTCTTATAAATTCTCAACTTCCTGAATGGAATTTTGATAATGAAAGCATCTTGCAAAAATGGGTCTCTAATGGACAAATTGTAAATGTGAAGATAGAAGAAAGTAGATTATGTGGAAAGACTCAGGGCACAGACCCATTTTTTTTATGTGAAGGATTAGAAATACCTGCTTCTCCTTATCAATATATACATATTGTAATTAAAGCAAGTTGTGGGGGAAGAGCGCAATTATTTTGGACAGGAACAACAGAAGGTCCTTATGGTGGACTGTCAGACAAAAAATCTACATTCTTTAATATTGAGGAAAAAAATGATTGGCAGGATATATATGTTTTCCCCTTTTGGCATAAAGAGGGAGTAATTAGAAAGATGAGGTTAGATTTATATGATAACCTTGAATTTGAGATAAAAAGTATCTCTATAAAATCGTGGGATAATGGTGTTGCTCCACTTACAAATATATATGACTGGCAATTTCCTGACGGGGATATTTCAGTATGGAAAATTGCCGATAACAATAATAGATATTATTTTGCAAAACCCATTTCTTTATCCATCGGCAAAAAAGAATATTTAACCCTAGAATATTCTGCTTTGGGAGAAGCAAATTTAATTAATCTTATTTGGTCATTTCAAAATTCAGCAGGTCCGGAAACCTGTTCCATACCTATACAAAACGATGGCAAAAAACATATTGTTGCCCTTAACATGACAGAATATTCAGCATGGAAAGAAACTATTGTAGGATTAGGTTTTCAGGTTCCTGAAAAATCTAATTTGAAGATTTATTCTATTCATATTGGCGAAGAGCCAATAGCACAATCGGAACTTACAGTTGAATACTTTGGTGCAGAGCAAGGTGCTAATAGAGCAAGTAGAGATTTTCCTGTATTATTGCGACTTGCCAATCGAGGTGGAGGTATTGCTTATATTGATAAAGTGGATTTTATTTGTCCTGATAATCTCAAGATAGAGAAAGGTCCTGCTCCAGAACCGCCTTATGAAATTGGATATGATGACTTTTTTGATGTTTATTGGACAGTAAGTGCTCAGGAAGCAGGTCGCTATCCTATAAAAATTGTTGCTTCAACAAAGGGTAACAATATTGTTGAAAACACAGGTGAATTGCAGGTCCTTCCTGATATAAAAATTACTGAAAGTGATTATGTGCCGGAGCCTAAACCAATTAAGACACAATTAGATATATGTGCTTTCTATTTCCCCGGTTGGGATACACCAGAAAGATGGGATTGTATTCAGACCGTAGCACCTATTAGAAAACCTATATTAGGTTATTATGACGAAGGGAATCCTGAATGTGTTGATTGGCAAATAAAATGGGCTGTTGAAAATGGGATAACATGTTTCTTTGTGGACTGGTATTGGATTGCAGGCAATCAAACATTGACACATTGGTTTGAGGCATATCGCAGTGCAAGATACAGAGATATGCTGAAAGTAGCGATAATGTGGGCAAATCATAATCCGCCTAAAACCCATTCAGCAGAAGACTGGGAAAAGGTCAACAAAGAGTGGATTGATAATTATTTCTCATTACCTTCCTATTATCGGATTAATAATAAACCCCTTGTTTGTATCTGGTCACCTTTAAATTTACGAAGTGACCTTGGTAGTTCTGATGCAGTAAAGGAATTATTAACCCGCTCGCAAGACTGGGCAAAGGCTGCCTCCTACGATGGCATAGAATTTATGGCAATTAACCACAACCAAACTGCAACTGAATTGCAAGTGTTGAAAGCAGAGGGGTATACATGCTTTACCAACTATCATGAATTTAATAAAGCAGTATATATGAGTAAAATTCCTAATTATGCAAGGTATGAAGATGTTGTATCTACTATACCTGCTATCTGGGAAGAGAAAAATTCCTTATGTGAAGGTATGACCTATTATCCCTTAGTAGAGACCGGGTGGGATTCACGACCCTGGCATGGTTCAAAAGCACTGGTCATTGAAGGGCGAACCCCTGAACTTTTTAAGACAATGCTCTCATCTTCTAATGATTTTGCAAAGAAGTATAATAAACCAATCATAGTATTGGGTCCTGTGAATGAATGGGGAGAAGGAAGTTATATTGAGCCAAACACAGAATTTGGATTTGCTATGTATGAAGCTATTCGCGATGTGTTTACTGAATCCAATTCCCAACCTTTGCCAACAAATATTGCACCTGCTGATGTAGGTCTGGGTCCCTATGATTTTCCAATGCCTGAGTTTCAAACATCATGGGATTTTCATGAAGACTTAGCCGGGTGGAAAATATTTGCTGGAATGGATAGCCTTAAGGTCATTGATGGAAGTTTAACAGGAAGGGTCAACTCAGGAGACCCATCTATTTATTTCTACTTCTATAAAACAAAAGGGCTCAAAGCAATTCAATACCCAAGAGCAACCTTGCGACTCCGTGTAGATGGTGCACCTTCTCCAGATAGCAAGGCACAGTTATATTGGTCTAAAAATGGCTTAAACTTTAATGAGGACAATTCAGCCACAATCCCAATCCGCATAGACGGGGGATACTATACCTACACATTTACTCTGCGAGAGAATCCCAACTGGACAGGTAGAATTAAAACCATTCGTATTGACCCGTGTAATTTGAACAATGTGACTATCTGGATTGATTCGTTTACCTTACACCAGAACTAATGAAACATCTGAATAATTAATTTGTAGAATACACAGTTGTCTATTAAAAGTTTTTGTAATGGTTTTTAGTTTTTTGTAGTAGACAATACACAATATCAGAAAGACAACCATTCAGGAATATAGTAATTAGGGTGTAAGTAAATAAGCACCTACAAAACATAGTAAGATTAACATGTTATTACATTAAAAGAAAAATTTTATCTGATTATCCAAATATCTAAGGACCTTTCACAAATCTTTTAGCAGACATGAGTATATATATTAGTTAAATGGTAGGAAGTTAGAGACTAATTATTTAGCAGTTTCTAAAAGAGAATAGATTGTGTTTATTACTTGGTTGCGCGGAATTGTTACCTGGCTTATTGTTCCTGCTTCTCGGTATTCCTCCCTGTTTATAATGTGTTTACGCACTTTTTCACCATAATGTAGGTCTTTCACGCAAACCTCGCCCCTTTTTAATTCCTCTTCCCCTAAAATAACTGCAACCGGGATATTGTAGTGGTCTGCATGTGATAGTTGTTCACCAAGGGTTTCTTTTGTCTTTTTGCCGAAATACACATTAACGCGTAACCCTGCGTTTCGTAATTCTCTGGCAAGGGATAGTGCTTCTGTAACAGGAACTTTCCCGACACGGGCAATCTGGACATCATATAGAGGCTTTTCTTTTTTGATAAGGCTTAACTCTTCCATAGCACTTATAAGTCTATCCATGCCAATAGACATACCTGTACATGGGATAATCTTATCAGTGAACCTTGATACCAGTCCGTCATATCTGCCACCACCCATTACAGAACCAACCTGTGGAGTGTCTTTTAATGTTACCTCAAAAACAGGACCGGAATAATAGTCTAATCCACGAGTAAGAGAAGGTGAAAAAATGGCTTCCGCATCGGAAATATCAAGGGCAGTTAAATATTCATCTAATTCTTCCATTGTTGAAATGGCTTGGTGAAATTCTGCATGTTTTCCTTGTTGTTGCTTGATGTATTGGAGGACTTCTTTCCGAGTTTGACCTGTAATGCTAATGAAACTTACAATTTTTTCAATAATATCTTTTGATAAACCTACACCTTTTATTGGGTCACCAGAATCGTCAATTCTTCCTTCTCCAAATTCTTTTCGAACATTGTTAATGCCTACTTTCTGCAATTTGTCAATCACCCGTAATACATGCTTTTGAATGTTTACATCATTTATACCGTTGACTATTAGTAGAGCATCAATAAGTTTTCTGTTATTGATTTGTGCCTGAAAAAATTTAAATCCTAAAATTCTCATGATTTCTACCATGATGGCTATGATTTCTGCATCAGCAGCAATATTTGGTGTTCCGGCTATGTCAATGTCCATCTGAACAAATTCACGATACCTCCCGATACCGGGTTTATCAGCACGCCATACAGGACCTATGGTATATCTACGAAAAGGAATCTTTATCGTTTCAGGATATTGGGCAATAATGCGTGCAAAAGGAACGGTATGGTCAAATCGGAGACAGGCTTGTTCATGTTCAGGAGTCTCCAGAAAAAATATTTCCTTATTAATATTCTCACCACCAGGTCCGAGCAAGATTTCTTTTAATTCCATTGCAGGTGTTTCGATAAAAGAAAAACCATATTTTTCGTATATTGAAATTATCTTTTCAGTTATTTCTTTTCGTTCATAACTTTTTGGCGGCAAGTGGTCTTGAAAACCTTTTAATAATCGTGGTTCTACATGCTGTTTTGACATTTTCATCTCCTTGCAGTTCTATAACAATAAAAAAATATTAAGAAGGGATTTTTATTTATAATTATTTTAAATGTTTACTAACTTTTTTGTCCAATAATGAAACCAAAAAAAGTTTTAATAGTCAAAATTATAATAAATTCCTTTTTCTTCTGTTAATTGGGACTAACGCAGATTGATATATATTGTGTTAGTCCCTTTTTGTTTTAGAGAAAATGGTTTTAAATGGAGAGGATAAACTATTCCAGAGTTGATTAATGACTTTTTTGTTTTGAAAAGCATATCCCCTCTGGATAGAATTATATTGGACAAATCCATGTCGAAGTATTCCGGCAACAGTTGCAAATACTGGGTCGTTTATAGGTTGTGGAATATTTGGAAATCCTTGTGGTCGAGCAATACGAATAGGAGAGTTAAATATTCTTCCTATAAGCATGTCCATATTTTTAATTTTTGCTCCTCCGCCTGATAAAACGATTCCTCTAAGAAATAAATTTTTAAAATTTTTCTTTTCTATTTCTTCTTTTAAGGTAAGAATCATTTCTTGAGCCCTGGCATAGATAACACCTTCTAAATCTATTCGGGAAATGTTTCTATTAAAGCCTTCCAGAGTACTTTGTAAAAAAATAGGTTTGTCTTTTACTTCATTTTTGGTAGGGGAAGAATAGGAAAAACTTGAATTATTTGGGGATAAATTTATCATTGTTTCTTTTTTGATAAGTTCTTCAGAAATTCCATAATCATAGACAAGTTTATCCGCTTCTTCGAAAGTCACTTTGAATACATTAGATAAATCGCGTGACATGATAATATTTCCGAAGTCAAAAGTTGAGGCATATATAAGTTTATGCTCACCCAATAGCGTTAGATTTGTTGTAGTCTTTCCCATATCAATTATAAGTGTGCCTAACTCCATATCCTCAGGGGTTAGTGAACCCAATGCTGTTGCAATTGGATTATAAATAAAATGATATATCATAGAGTAACTAGAATATAATTCACTCTCTATGCAGGAGCGAAGATTCTCAATGATAGCCCTTGGAACGAGGGTAATATGCACACGAATTTTGAGTTGGTTTGCTTTCATTCCAAGAGGCTGTTGGACTCCAAGATTATCAATGTAAAATTCATAAGAAGAAATAGAAGTTAATAATTCTCGACCAGATTCGTTAATTTCTTTTTGAGCAATTTCGAGGACTTCATATAGGTGTTCTTCTGTAATTTCTTCATTTTTGAGTTTAAGGACACCTTCTTTAGTGCATGTTTCGGCACTTGGTGTATTTACACCTATAGCAATTAATTTTGGTGAAATTTGAGTTGTTTTTTGATGTGCCATTTCCAGTGCTTCGCGGAGTTTATGACGGGCTGCCTCCATGTCTTGAATCACTCCTTTTGAGATAGCACCATCAGATTGACTTGTTCCATATCCTATTATTGAATAACTACCATCTTTTGTCTGTTCACCCAGAAGTGTGCGTATCTGGCTTGAACCAAAATCAATTGCAATAACTCGTGTTGGTTTTTTAAACAATGGACTATACCTTCTCATTAAAGAGGTCTATTGTTGCTTGAGAATTATCAGCATCATTTTGGATATTTGTCTCATCTATACCTGTATTTTGTGTGGAATTCGACAGAGGTTGTAAAACCTTTATTGTTCGTTCTAAGTGCTGAACTATATCTTCTTTTTCCTTAATTTGTTTCTCTAATTTTTCTAATTGAGAGTTTTTCTCTGTCTTCATTGATTCAAGTGAATCCATTCTTTGAACCAGAGTTGTTGCTTGATTTTCAAGGTCTTGAATTGTTTCTTTAAGAGAAGAGATGCTCTTGTTATACTCTTCTATCATCTTTTCAGTAGAAATAAAATTCTCTTCATATCCTTTAAGATTTTTTAATTCTAATTCTTTTTGTTTCTGAAGTTCCTGAATTTTTCTATCTATCTCTGCAATCTTATCACTTGTATCTGAAATGTTTTTCTCCAATTTTTCTTTTTCTTTCTCTGATTTTTCTGCTAACGATTCTTGTTCCTTCAATTCTTCGTGGGTTGTATTTATTTCGGTTTGGCAAATTTGAAGTTGTCCTTCTACCTGGTTTACTTCTGATGTTAAACTATCAATCTGTAATTCTATGCTCCGACAATCTTTTTTAACCTTGTCCACTTCTAATTTTGCCATTTCTGTAGCAAGTTCTAATGCTTTCATCTTTGCTATTTCAGGAGTTCCACCTGCTATTGCTTCTAATGTATCTAAAAGTTTTTCTTTGACTTCATTGTTAGGAATTTGATTAATGTATTGGAGACAGAAATTAATATCTACGGGAACTCTCTTTTTTTGAGGTTCAGGAGGAATTGCAGATGTAGGTTCTATTTCTGTAGTATATGTTTCTACTGATGCGGTTTCTGCCTCTTCTACTGTTGTGTAATTTGTTGATTGTTTTGACTCTTCATCAATTCCTTTTTCTTCAGATATTTCTAATTCTGGGGTAGATTCAATAATTTCTGTGGAAACTGTTTCTTCTGTCTGTTGAATTGCTTCTGATTTATTTTCTTCATAGAAAGATGCAGATGATTCCATAGGATTTTCTACTGCTTCTTTCCCTTGAAGAAAAACATCTGTCTGCGGAATTTCGAGGCCCTTTGTATCTAATGTATTTGAGTTAAAATCAGTTGTTTCAGGAAGAATATGTTCAGCAGATTTTTCAGTTAAGTTTGAATTGGTAATTTTAGATGCGGTCTGCTTCATATCTTTATCTGCTTCTTTGATAGTTGTGGCAATAGGTTCTTCATCATCATCAACTAATCGAATACCTAAATTATTTAAATTATTTACAACCCTCTGATAGATTGTTGACCATTGTTCAAACATCTTTTTGTCGGGCTTGCCTCTTATAAAGTCAGTAACAATGCCACAGATAAAGGAATACAATTCCAAAACAGGGTCAATAGAAAGACTCACTTTTCCTACACGGTCAGAAGAATAAATTACTCGAGCCATATCTAAGAATAGTTTTTTTAAATCTTTTTGATTTTCGGCAGAGGCAATATCAACACACTTTCCTAAAATAGACATTGCAGAACCTACCCAATCGCGAGAGTTTGGGAAAACCTTTCCCTCTTCTAAAAATTTTTTAAGTTCTGTGAGCAAGAACGAAATGTTTTTCCCTAATTCTATTACTTCTATCCCAAACTCAGTTTTTGACGACTGCTCTTTATTGTCGCCATTATTATCAGGTGCTGTTTCTGATAATAAAGTGTTTTCTACTTCGGCATTAGAGGTCTCATCAGTTGGTAAAGTATTGTCCTTTTTACCAAATAGAGGTTTGCCCTGTGGCCAAAAGCCCCTTGAACGATTACCAATCCGCATTATTCATTCCTCCAAATAATAAATTCTACATTTTTCAAATATACATTATATGGTATTTATAAATTAATATAATACTATATATAATAAAAAAATAAAAATAAATAATCAAAAATAAATATAAACGAGAAACTATTCTATACCCTGTAGAGTTTCTAAAAGTTTCTGCTCGGTAATGGTGAAATGTGAGAAATGGCTTAAAACGGAACTTTTTTTAATAATAATAATTTGTGGGGATTGATGTTCTACTTTTAAGGTCTCAGTAATATAATTTGAAAGGGGACGCGAATCAATCACATTTATCGAATAGGAACAATTTTTATATTCTGGATGGTTTTCTAAAAATGAATCAAGTTCCTTTTTTGCATTCCACGATATTGGACAGCGTGTGCTATGTTTAAAAATAATTAGGGGTGTCTCCTTTTTATCTTTAACAATGTTATCAAATTCTTCTATCTGTGTTAGTTCTTCCATTTTATATTATGCCTTTTAAAGCCTATGTTTTCGAGATAGTAGTTCAAGTTTTAACCCAATCCATGATGTTTTTAATAGAGGGATAATTCCGCGTTTGAAAGCAGATTCAAATAATTGAGAGAACAATTCAAATTTTTGACGGGAATAAGGATGCCAGTATGCTTCGGTTCGATTGCTCTGTCGGTCTATCAGTATACTTTTTATATTAGAAAAAGCATATAAGCCTTGAGGACCACGATACCTTCCAAAACCACTATATTTAATTCCGCCAAAAGGAAGTGCTGAATTGGCTTGAGTAGCAAGGACATTGTTAATGGAAACATTACCTGTTACAATTTTTCGTGCAACCCGTTCGGCTCGTTCGAGGTCAGCAGACCAAACACTGGCAGAAAGGCCAAAAGGCGAATCGTTGGCTAATTGAATTACCTCTTCTTCTGTTTTGAAAGGAGTTATGGTGACAACCGGTCCAAAGGTTTCGTGATACTGTATTCGGTAATCCCTTCCAACATTTGTAACAATTGTAGGTGGAAAGGCATGACTTCCCTTTTGTCTTTCACCACCACATAAGATATTTGCCCCTTTTTGTTTGGCTTCTTTGAGTTGGGATTCAATCTCTTCAATTTGAAACTCGGCTGTCATGCAACCTACATCAAGTTCCTTTTCATCGGATAGATTTGGTGTGTTTGCTAATGTTCTTAGATTTTTAACCTTTTCAACCATAAGGTTTACAAAGGGTTCAAAAATTTTCTCCTGCACAAAGATTCGTTCTACTGAGGTGCATGTTTGTCCGCAATTAGCAAAACTACCCCAGATAGCGCCTGTAACGGTCCGTTCTAAATTTACATCTTCAAATACTATCATCGGGTCTTTGCCACCTAATTCTAACTCCACAGGGATAAGGTGTTCAGCGGCTTGTTTCATAATCGTTTTGCCGACTTCAACGCTACCTGTAAAGTGAATTTTGGCAGGTTTCTTCTCGATTAATAGATTGGCTGTTTTCCTGCTTGCATAAGCAATTTGTAAGGCATTTTTCATGAAGCCTGACTCTTCAATAATTTTTTCATACAGACCTTTCAATGGGGTAAGGCGAGATGGCTTTATGATTACCGAGTTGCCTGCTACGAAAGCACAAACAAACGGAACAAATGAGAGATGGAAAGGGTAGTTCCATGGTGAGATGATTAAAATTACTCCTAATGGTTCATAGACAATTTTTGATTTCTTGCCTATAAGGATAATAGGTGTTGGTACTTTTTGGTCTTTAAGAATTTTTTCTGCATTCTTCTGATAATAATCAATCTGGTCTGCTGCCGGGAATAATTCAAGAATAAGTGCATCTGCCACACACTTTCCTGTTTCTTTTGTAATAAAATGTGCAATTTCTTCGCGATTGTTAATTATGTATTGTTTAATTTTGTCAAGTTCATTTAACCGTTCACGCACAGACATAGAACTAATTATTTCAAAGGCTTTTTGTGCGTTATCATACATTTGTTTAACATCTGCTTCGGAAATTTCCTGGAACGAGTAGAGTATTTCTCCTGTTCTTGGATTTCTCACTTCTACGGTCGGGGGAGTTGACATAGCCGTCTCCATACTTTTTCTCCTATTGTCGGTTAAAATAAAAAACTTGATGTATTAGACTAAAAACAATTCAAAATGTTTCTCTATATAAAGATTACCCTAAATTGTCAATATGTGCCCACACTTTTTGGAACGCATGAATATATTGTTCCACGAGTTCTGGCTGTTCTGTTGTAAAGTAAGGCAGGGAGATAGCAGCGCGGTTGGCTTCTTCGCAGCCTTTGGGTGTGCCTTCTTTTGGAAGGACGGGCATGTATTCCCACCACTTGTTTTCACTAAATATCGGATAGGTATGTAGCAATGTCCACTCAAATTCAACGACATCTACTCCCTCGGCTTTTAATGCTTTTACAATAGCAGAGCGGGAAGCACCTGCTTTTTTTTCGTCAATAAACATCAGATTTCGAGAATAATAAACTCGTTCTGCATCAGGACGAACATATTGAGCAGACAAGCCCGGAAGTTGGGTAATGGCATCATTAAGTTTTTTCATTTGTGCGACGCCTTTTGTATTTCGTTCTGTTAAAGATTTCAGTTGAACATTTCCCAGTATAGCAGCGATGGGATGAATCCTTAATTTGCTACCAAAGGCTGTTCCCTGATATTTACGATAAGGACTGTCCTCAGGAAAGGTTCTGGGTAAGTCATAGTTTCCATAAGTAACAGACCGTTCGTAATCCCTGATATCCTTATACATAGCCATACCACCTTCAATAGCAGGCAAAGGTTTTGTCGTTTGTAAACTAAAACCTGCCATACGCCCCCATTTGCCGATATATGTTCCTTTTAATTTTGCACCGTGAGCATGACTGGCGTCTTCAAGAACTTCTAAGCCGTTCTCTTTCGCAAAATCGTTAATAAGGTCCATATCACAAGGAACGCCAAACCAATGCACAGGCAGTATGGCACGCGTTTTTGGAGAAAGCCGTTTTTTACAATCTTCTACATCAATGTTCATAGTTTTAGGATTGACATCCACGAAAACAGGGACATATTTAAAGAATCGCATAGGAACTACTGGGAACCAGGTACTGTAATCTGGAACAAGCACTTCACTACCAGCAGGCAATTCTAATGCGAATAAGGTAGAAGTTAAAGCATTTGTGCCGTTGCAATGTGCTTTGGCAAATGGGCAATCAAAAAATTTTTTCCATGCATTCTCAAATTCTTCAATGGGGGCATAACCCGGATTTTTTATTAATTCAGTTACCAACTTTATTTCTTCGTCGCCATATATAGGCCATTTAGTTGCGTCTCCTGATTGAGCGGTTACAGCAGGAGAACCACCATTAAGAGCCAATGCCTCTGCCTTGAGGTCTTTTGAATTTGCTTGTGCCAAAACCTTAACCTGGCTACCTAAATAAATTGCTGAACCGATTACACTCGTAGTCTTCAAAAATTCTCTACGATTTTCATTAAACGATTTTTCTGACATAACTATACTCCTATAAAAGAATTGAACTTAATAAACTTTCCTATCCTCTATTATTATAAAAATAATCTATAAAGTCAATTTTGATTATAAAATAAATTGAACACAAAAAAATATTTTCATAAGTATAAGAGAAATATTGATTTAGTTATATTAATGAGATGTGTTCGCGAACAATTTTTGAATTATTTTGATGTGATTTGTTGAGGCGAGTGATTTCCGTAATTCCTATATCAACCAATGCCTGGCGCGCAAGTTGCAGTCCATATCCAACTTGCTGAATGTTGTGTGAATCGTCCCCAAAGGTGAAAGGTATTTTCAACTCATTAGATTTTTTAATAATAAATTTATCAGGGAAAATGCGATGTATGGGCTTACGCAAGCCACTGGTGTTAAGTTCGAGCAAGCAGTCATTGTTCTTTATTTCTTCAAGTGCCAGTTCAATGGCGTAAGAATGACGAGGAGTGTAGGCACGGACTTCTTCTGGCTCCAAGAAGCAGGTGATTAAATCGAAGTGGGCTACAATATCAGGTTTTATGAATTTAACCATATCTTTCAGAGTTTGATAATAGGCGACAATCAGATTCTCTAATCCGTTGTGGGCTTGAACTGCCTGATTAAATGTGTCGCGTGAATAGTCTATCATATAGCCGTTAACCCAGTGAACAGAACCCACTATATATTCAATATCTCCTTCACGGACTAATTCCTGTGTGAAGGAAACATAGTCATCAGGAGGTACTACCTCAATTTCTAATCCTTTTAATAATGTAATTTGGGGCATATATTTATTTTGTAGTTCTTCAACAGTTTTGCAATAGGAATAGAATTTATCCATAAGCACCTCGGGAGTCCAGTTCATCTCGATTTCTTCTGGATAAAGGTATCTTGTATCATTGCGAGGGGCATGTTCGGAAATACCATAAATAGGCATGCCTAATTCGATGGCTCGCTGGATAATCTCTTCAATAGAATTATCAGCATGGTCACAAAATTCTCTACTATGCCCACCGTGAACTGAAAATAACCAAGGTGTTATTTCCATAAATTAAATGGTCTCCATGTATTTGGTTAATAGAAACTTTTATAATGAATTCTATTATGATATTCTAATAGGTAGAGAAACAAAAAAATAAACAGATATATGGAGAAAGAAAATGAGTGTTTTTCTTACTGTTTGTGGTGTG
>DAOOVZ010000078.1:0-13085 GCA_035370665.1 Candidatus Hydrogenedens sp. | reverse complement strand
ATAGATTGGGTTGTTACAAAAATTAAAACATGAAAAATAGTAGTAATAAGGTGTCTTTTTAAATTTTTTTGATTACTAAAATTATAGAAAGGAAATAGGAAAATGCTTCCATTAGAGGTAGAGCAAAAGTTAAATAATCGTCTTGGGGCGATTAACAAGTGGCGATACGGAAAGATATGTGATGTAATTTTAGAAATGGCTTCGACAATGGAGCATTTTAGGCAACCACCTGAACATCTTGAATATGAACCTGCACCAGTAGGCTCAAAATGGGGAAAACATTGGGAAACAGTGTGGTTTCGTGGAAAGATAGAGATTCCCAAACAATACAAAGGGTATCGTGTCTATTATCGTCATGAGAGCGTTGCTGAAAAGTTGCTATTTGTCAATGGCAAACCTTATGCCGGTATGGATTTGAAGCATAAAGAAATATTGCTCAATCCTTATGTGCGAGGAGGTGAGCAATATGATATTTATATCGAGGCTTACTGTGGTCATCCCATCGTAGGAGTGGAAGGCTATGATTTGAGAATGCGAACCCTACATTCTATCGGTGATGCACCGACAATTGACCCGCCCATTGAATTAGAATCCAGTGAATTACTTTTTGAAAGACCCCATGTCTCACAACTATATTTTGATAGTTTTGTCCTCTTACAAACAGCAAAAACTCTCGACATAAACTCTTTGAGGCGGGCAAAGATATTGAAAGGGCTAAATGAAGCATTAGACCTTATCCCAATGCACTGGGAAACAGAAGAAGAATTGGAATCGGCTGTAAAATCTGCTCAGAAATTAATTGTCCCACTGCTAAAATGTCACAATAGTCCTACAACACCTTTTATTGGTATCGTAGGACATGCACATATAGATATTGGTTGGCTTTGGCCTGTCAAGGAAACGATACGGAAGGCATCTAGAACTTTTTCAACTATATTATTACTAATGGATACTTATCCTGAATTTCGTTTTATCCAATCCCAGCCTGTCTTATATCAAATGATAGAAGAACATTATCCTGAACTACTTGCAAAAATAAGTAAAAGAGTAAAAGAGGGACGATGGGAGCCTAATGGCGGTATGTGGGTTGAATCTGATAGCAATATTACAGGAGGCGAATCATTAGTGCGACAGTTCCTTGAAGGAATTAAAGCAGTAAAAAAATATTTTGGCTATACTCCTGATACCTTGTGGCTGCCAGACGCTTTTGGTTATTCTGCTGCTTTACCGCAAATAATGAGTAAGTGTAATATTAAAAATTTTGTAACAAGTAAGATAAGTTGGAACGATACCAACCGATTTCCTTATGATACCTTCTGGTGGCAGGGTATTGACGGTTCTCAAGTTTTTGCACATTTTTTAACAACAAGAACGGGTAGTTACAATGCCTTTCCAACGCCTACTGTGATAAAAGAAACCTGGGATTATGTTCAGCAAAAAGAGATACAGGATTCAGTGCTTTGTTCTATTGGATATGGTGATGGAGGTGGTGGAACGACATTGGAGATGATAGAGATTGCACAAAGGCTAAAAGATTTGGAAGGTTGTCATAAAGTTGATTTTGTAAATGTGTCAGAATTATTATCAAAACTTCGGGAAGAAACAAAAGACGAACTTCCTTGCTGGGTCGGCGAACTTTATCTTGAATTGCATAGGGGGACATATACAACGCAGGCAAGAACAAAAAAATACATGCGCAAATTAGAATTACTATTCCGAGAAACGGAACTATGGCTCTCATTAGCGCTTGTATATGGTTATGAATATCCATCTCAGAAATTAGAACAACTATGGAGAAAATTGCTAACAAATCAGTTTCATGATATTCTCCCCGGAAGTTCTATTCAAGAAGTATATCAAGATGCCGAGCAAGACTTTGCGATGATTGAAGAAGAATTGAAAAAAATCAAGCAGTCTGTTATTGAATTTTTAGGACAGAAGATATGTTCAGACCCAGAAAATCGTGGCTATTTGGTTTGTAATTCTCTTTCCTGGTCAAGGAATGAGGTTATTTTTATTGCAAGCAATGATTATAATGAAGCGGTTAATATGAAAGGAGATAATTTAGAGACACAGCAAAGTCAGGACGGTTTATACATCTATCTGAATTTGCCTCCTATGAGTATAGTTCCTATCGGGTTAAGGAAATCTGAAAGTATTAAGTTAAGTCCATTTGTCAATTTAAATGATACATTAGAAACACCATTTTATCGGGTAAAATTTGATAAAGCAGGAAGAATTATTAGTTTGTGGGATAAAGAGGCACGCAGAGAGATAGTGAAGCAAGGGGGGTATTTGAATTGCCTATATACTGCTGAGGACATACCTATTTCCTGGGATGCGTGGGATATTAACGAAGACTATAGGAATAAAATACAATATGAAGGACATCTACTATCTACTGAAATAATAAATGATGGTCCAATTTTACACACTATACGCCGTCAATATAATATTGGGAAAAAATCAAAACTAACACAGGATATAATTTTTTATGCAAAGAGTCGTAGAATTGATTTTAAAACGGAGGTAGATTGGCAGGAGCGGCATACAATCTTAAAAACTGGCTTTAACTTTGATATTCTAGCAGAAGAGTTTAAAAACGAGATACAATTCGGTCATATCGTTAGACCTTTACACCAAAATACAACTTGGGATAGAGCCAAATTCGAGGTGTGTGCTCACAAGTGGGTAGATATTTCCGAAGCGGATTATGGGGTCGCCTTATTAAACGACTGTAAATATGGACACGACGCTTATAATGGGCGTATCTCTTTGACCCTGCTTCGTTCGCCTATGGCACCAGATATGGAAGCAGACCAGGGCAAACATCAATTTACTTATGCCATCCTGCCACATATTGGAGAGTTCAATGTTAAAACAGTTGTGCATACCGCTTATGAATTGAATATCCCTTCTGATGTGTATGCTCATGAAAAGCATGAAAATATATCTAAGGAAAATCTTGCATTATGCTGGGTGAATAATCCCAATATTATTATTGAGACTTTGAAGAAATCTGAATACGATGACTCACTCATTATCCGACTATATGAAGCAGGAAAAACAAGAGGACAAACTACAATTTCATTTCCTTTCCGTGTCAGGAAGGTGTATGAATGCAATATGTTGGAGGAAAATATTGTTTCATTAAATATTACAAATGGAGATACAGTATTAATTGAATTTACTCCATTTGAAATCAAAACCTTAAAAGTATATTATCATAGTTATAAATAGGAAAAACGATGAGCATAAAAGAAAAAGATATAGACACTCATCTGTTAAATTTCTCACATGGCTGTATACGCTGGATTGTTCGATTTCTTACATTAATGATGATTCTTGTGATTGCTTATTCAGCATTGGATATTGTTAGTATAGTTGTTTTAAAAATAATCAATATTCCAAAATTTTTCATTACTATAGATGACCTGCTTGATATTTTTGGTGCTTTTCTTAGCGTCTTAATTGCTATAGAAATATATGAAAATATTGTGCTTTATCTGCGAAGAGATGTGATTCATGTTCAGGTAGTTGTTGCTACTGCCTTAATTGCAATAAGCAGGAAAGTTATTGTTATGGATTTCAATAAAGTAGAAGCCTTAAATATTCTTGCATTAGGAGTATTAGTAATTGCAGTTGCCACTGCCTATTGGCTTGTAAGTTCGAGAAAAATGATATTAAGCAACGAAAATGAAAAAAACATGAAGTAGTCGGTAGATAGTATGGAAATATATTCAATTTTAAAGACTACTGCTTTAACGAAAAAATATTCAGGGCTATCAGGAACGAGGAAATTTGCAATAGAGGACATTTCTTTTGAAGTTAAGAAGGGAGAGATTTTTGGTTTTCTTGGGCGAAATGGAGCAGGTAAAACAACTACCATTAAAATAATTTGTGGACTTTTAATCCCGACTTCAGGCGAGGTTTATATCAACGATATAGAAGCAACCAATCCTATTTCCCGAAAAAGTCTCGGTTATCTCCCTGAACAACCATATTTCTATGAATATCTTACCCCTCGTGAGACAATCAACTTTTATGGGCAGTTAAAAGGTATGCCCGCAAAAGAGAGGCAGCAGGAATGGTTAAGGCTCTCTGAACTTCTCGATTTACAACCCATTGCAGATATCCGTTTAAAAAATTTTTCCAAAGGCATGAGACAAAAAATAGGTTTTGCTATTGCATTGGTGGGTAATCCTGATTTATTGATATTAGATGAGCCTATGAGTGGATTAGACCCTGTAGGGAGGAAACATATCCGCGAACTGATACAACAGCAAAGAGAATTAGGCAAAACAATCTTTTTCAGTTCCCATGTATTAAGTGATGTAGAGCAACTTTGCGATAGGGTGGGTGTTTTGTCCTCAGGCAAACTTGTAGCCATTGGACATATTAAAGAAATATTGCGACAGGATGTAAAACGGGTTGAAGTAGTATTTAAGAATTTGAATGAATCATTAATCCAATCTCTTCAAAAGAAAGGCTCGCTCATTAGAAATTGGGAGGACTATACTCATTTCCAATTTGATGATTTAGCAACAGCAAGTCAGGCAATTGCAGAGACCCTTCAAAAAGGTGGATTACTTATAGAATTTACGCCGCAAAAGGAGACACTTGAAGATTTCTTTATTCGAATGCAGATAAAAGAAGATAGCAACGAGAAACAGAAGAAAATCTATTATTCTCGGGTAGAGGAGTAATTTATGGGGAAAACAATTGCCGTAGCATATAATACTTTCCGCGAGTCTGTGCGTGATAAAGTATTATATGTTCTGTTATTTTTTGCTATTGCAGTTATTATAGGTTCAAAGGCTATCGGCTGGATTAGTATAGGTCAGGACATAAAAATTATTAAAGACCTTTCATTAGCAGGAATATCTATCTTTGGGGCTTTGATTGCAATCTTTGTGGGCACGAGTCTGGTGTATAAAGAGATAGATAAACGGACAATCTACACCATCATTGCCCAACCTCTTTATCGTTTTGAATTCGTAATAGGCAAGTATCTGGGTTTGTCTGCTTTGATAGCAGGGGTGGTTATATTGATGAGTCTAATCTCTGCTGGCTATATAATGATTTTAGGCGGAGAAATAAATCATTGGTATTTCATTGCCTCTTTCTTGATATTTATGAAATTACTTTTAGTCACTGCACTTGCCGTATTGTTTTCAACGCTGAGTTCACCTATACTGGGTGCTATTATGGTGTTTTGTTTCTATGTGTTCGGACATGCCACAGGCGTATTGATTGACCTTCCCCCTCAATTTGAAGGGACTTTGAGCGAACCTATATTAAAGGCTCTATATTACATACTCCCAAACTTTTCTAATTTTGACATTCGCTCAGAAGTCGTCAATGGGATACCTGTCGCCTTTTCGTATGTCATTTATGTAACTATTTATGGGACCCTTTATTCAATTTTCTTTATATACCTTGCTACATTAATGTTCCAGAGGAAAGATGTATAACCAACAATCATTGATAAAAAACCTCTTTCATATCCTTCTCATTGTAGTTATAATTTCCTTTATTATTATCGTCCAATACCAAATTACTTCTATTCATCGTGCTACAAGTAAAGACCTGCTCTACCTGCCTAATGAGAAATTATTGAGACATTTTACTGCTGGATTAGACTCGGTTATAGCAGATTTATTATGGATACATTGCCTACTGTATACAGGCTCAGAAATCAAGGGAGATTATGAATTCAAATGGTTAGAGAAAATGCTAAATGCTGTGGTTCAATTAGACCCTTATTTTAGAGAAGCATATCGTTTTGGAAGTATCTTTCTGTCCTCTTTGAGAGCCGATTCAGACGCAGCAATAAACTTACTACACCGTGGCATGTATTATCGCCCTGAAACATGGGACCTGCCCTATGAAGCAGGAATGATTTATCTCATAAATCGAGCAGGTGAACCAAACTCAAAGAAACTTGCTGCTTTTTACTTCGCTATGAGTGCTGCCACAGGAAAAGCACCACAGTTTATTATTGACCTGGCTGAAAAATTAAATTACGAGTATGATTTGATTGAGGTGGAAAGGGATATGTGGGCTAATCTATTAAATAGTGAAGACCAATTATTAAAAGATTTAGCCAAACGGAAATTAATTCTGGTAGAGATAAAACAAGTGTGCCGTGAACTTAATAATAGAATAGAACAGTATAAAAAAACATACAACAAATCGCCAGAAAGGTTAGAAGATTTAGGACTTGCATCAGAATCTATAAAAGACCCATTAGGAGGCACATTTTTTATAACGAAATCAGGGAAAGTTGAAAATACTACAATTTTAGACGAACAACAAGAACGGAATAAACATTTAATTGAAAACGGAATTAAGGTGTATCATGAGCGGTTTGGAACTTATCCATCTGACCTTAAAGAACTACTTGAAAAACATGTAATGACTTTTCTCCCTGAACAGCCCTATGAAGATAGAGAATGGGTTTATGATTCCAATGCAGGGACTTTATCATGGCGTTTTCGATAAGTATATATATTTATCTACTACACTAATAATAAACAATAATTACATATCAATACATCATACCCTGATTCGCCACGCAAATTTTTAATTACACACTGGCGTTGGAAATTTGTTCAATCATGCTAATCATGGGATAGAACAAAGACGCAAACAGAGTCACTACAATTAATCCTACTATAATTGTGAAAATAGGCTGTAATGCTTCTCCCAATGTATTAACAGCAACCTGAACTTCATCATCATATATATTTGCTATTTGTTCTGCTATTTTGTCTATACTGCCTGATTCTTCTCCTGTGATTAGCATATCTGCGACGACAGCAGGTATAACATCTGCCGATGCCCGTAACGGTGCTTCTAACCCTCCACCACGTTCTATCGAATCTCGCAATAATTGCAAACTCTGCGCCACTGCCTGATTATGTATGGAATATTTTGTAAGTTCTAATGATGACATCATAGACAATCCGCTTCTTAATAGCAATGACCAGGTCCTCATCATTTCTACGATGGCGTATTTATGAACAATTTTGCCTGTAATAGGAATCTTTAACTTAATTCGGTCTGCCGATAAGCGTCTCAATGGATTACGAATAAACCAGACTTGATAAATCAAGATTAATATGAGTATCAATACAATTGGTAACCACCACCAGACACGAAACCAATTAGAAATGCTAAAAAATATTTCCGTAGCAGGTGGAATCTTAATATTTTGTTTCATATACATATCTTGAAATTGAGGAACAACCAGATTTGTAAGTAGTAATAATACGGCTAGACATGCAACTACGAGAACAATTGGGTAGAACAATACCCCACGGACTTTTCGCCTGAGTAAATCTCTCCGCTGACGATAATCAACCAGTCTTTGTAATACTGTGGTTAGAGTCCCACTGGCTTCACTCGCTTTAATCAAATTAACAAAGACGGTATCAAAGTATTGTGGATGTCTGTCAAACGCCTGCCACAACGGATTCCCTTCTTCCACATACAGTGCTATGTCATTTATCAACCCTCGAATTGCTTCTGTCTGACCTCGCTGTGCCAATGTCTTTAATGATTTTAGCAAAGGTGTTCCTGACTCTAAAAGCATTATCAACTGCCGAAGAAAGTCAGTTATTTCCTGGTAGCGGACTGTGCTTCGCCTAAAAACAGAAAGACTCCTTGACCATGATGGTATTTCAGGTTCACGACGAATTACTTCCTCTTCATTCACAATTTGTGAAAGGCTCTGAGCCTTCCCTTTGGTTGATTTCCGAACTCTCTTTATTGGCTCGCTGCTTTTCCCAGCCATTGCTGTTCTCCTTATATAATTATATTTTTATCTAAATACAAATCAGACTAATTATTATTCTCATTATCCTTTTGCGATGGTATATTCTTATTCCAAACAATTGTAGGCTTTCCATCAATAAATACGACGCCCGCCTCATAAGAAGCATAAATTTTATTATAATTTCTACCTGAAATTACTCTACTTAATTCTGAGGTAACTATTACTCTGAAACTTGTGGACCTGTCAATAAATGGAAATTGCCAGGTTGAAGAAGAACCATCCACCTTTACATTAAAAGTTGAGGGGTCCTTGCCAATTGTTGAAATAACTTCATTAAAAGACTTAAAAGGTCTGGCATTAATTATCTTCTGCACATCATCTAAATTTGCATTGAACAAAGTCATCAAAACCTCAGGAGGTGCTATGTTTACATTTAAATAGGATTGTGGATTTTCGGGATTACCTGCATTCCACGCTGAAACGAAATTTAATGCCTTCATATTCGTTTTCTCTTTCTTTAACCAACCGCGGTCATATAATTCATCTACCAGATAAATCCATCTTTGATTTGTTGAATTCATTCCAGAAGTGGGCAGATTAGAAACAATTTGCCTCGCAGTTTCTCCATCCACATTCAATATTTTCTGAAGCACGCTGGCTGGACTGCAATTTAAATTTATCTTGCCACTCTCATCAAATATCTTTGCCTTTATTTTGACTTGGATAGTATCCGACGGTCCTAAAAATAATGTCTCATTAATACCATAAGATTGCTTGTAATATGGACAATCAAATTCAAGAGGACATCTGCTTAACAAATCTTGAATCTGGTCTGTTCTCCATGCTCTTTCCAGTTCCGCTAACGCCAGATTTAATCCTGCCTTTGCATAATCTTTTACCTTCATCTCGTCTAATAGCAAAACAGTCCTTTGCAATTCAGTCTCACTATCCCGCACATAATATATGCCGAGCAAAGCAAAGACACCTAAAAGAGATATGGCTATCAGTAAAGCCACACCTTTATCACCTATCTTTTTTAAACTTACTTTATTAAATAAATTTTTCATATAATATTTCCTAACCAGAAGACGCTTTCACGAACGACTTGCTCCCATAGTCTATTTTCATCTGCCAGAACCAAACTTATTTTTACTGCTTTTGGATAAAAGGATTTATCCCAATTCTCTACCCAATCCTTTCCATCATAGCAGTGAACTCTCATGCCGAGAACACCTGTTGTTAATATCTCCCTTGCCCCACTAGGTTTCTCTTCTCCCAGTGGACCAATAACCCTCACAAGACTAGGAACACTTTCCAAACTTCGGTCTATATAATAAAAAACCTGAACAACTACCTCTCTTCCTTCAGAATTTGTATAAATTACAGGAAAAGAGATTCTATCGTCATCAAGCGGAACAGATTGATACCTCCTCTCATCTTCAATATGCCTCATTGCAACTACTTTGCCTTTTGTATATGTTGGTGAAGCAATCTGGTCAAAATCCTCTTGTAGACGGTTTGTCAATTGTAGAAAAGAGATGTTCAGGGACTGCTTAATTTCAGATTGACGCCGATAGTCCATAATCCTACCAAACATGACCACACCCATAGTAGAAAGAATTGCCAGAACTGCTAACACAGTAATAATCTCAATTAGTGAGAAACCTCTTATCCTTTTTAATCTTATATCCTTCATTTATTTAAAACCTTCTTTAATTGGAAATGAGGAATAAATGAATTCTCCATATAGTATTTTGTCTTTCCTCTTTCATTATAAATAACCGCAACAATTACCTCGTAGCAATCAGGATTGTCATCTGAAATCTTGCCAAAAGCCTTCCAGTGAAATTTCTGCGATACATTCTTATACTTACGGAAACTTGCCCAATCCGGTGGAGCAATCATTGGAGTTTCAATAGTATTTCCTACTTTGGGTTCATCAATTGAAGTAAGAATTGAAAAAACTTCCCCTGGCTTCAAATTTCCATGTATTTTCAAGACAAATTTATCAGGACAACTTAATACATAATTTAACTTGTCATGTGCAATGCTACTGGCTAAAATTACATTCTGAGATGTTTGAGATAGATTTAAACTCAAGGAGAACATCTGGACAAGCCCGGTAATGGCTACACTCAACACTGCCAGAGCAACGATTACTTCAATGAGAGTGAAGCCCCTTGTTGTTTTATGCGAAAATAACATATTCTTATACACAGGTTTTTCTGCTTGTAAATGTAATCTCATAATTTTGTCTCATATACCGTCCATTATTTAATATTAAAATAATCTTATTGATTATATTATTTTATCCAAATAGGAGGTAATATGCAAAAAAACAATGATGAAGATTTTTTGTTGAAAATATTTTATAGTAATGGACTACAAAATGTTTGCCTTCCAAAGAAAAATTATTTAGGCACTTATGAGTTGAATTTCACTGAAATTGACATTTCTCCTGAAGATTTGTTTTATAAGGCTATCCAAAAACCAATTGGAGTCTCTAAAAATTTATTAAGTAAGAACCTCCGTGATAAAAACATTTCCATTGTTATTTCAGATTCTTTTCGCTATACTGGGCTTGAACAGTTTATCTCTCCTTTGCTTAAACTGTTGTTCTCGTCAGGATGTAAGCCTGAAAGTATAAAAATTTTAGTTGCTTGTGGTTCACATCGTCCACCTACCGAAACAGAATTGCAATCCATTTTAACACCTCAGGTCTTTAACAATTTCAAGGAACAAATTTTTATTCCTGACCCAAACGATTTAAGTCAATATAATTATTTAGGAAATACAAAACGAGGCACACCTGTCTATGTTTACAAAGAGCTTATGGCGAGTAATTTTTTAATATTGACAGGGACTATATTATTCCATTATTTCGCAGGTTTTGGAGGTGGGAGAAAGTTGATTGTACCCGGCTTATCTGCTCTGCCGACAATACAGCATAATCATGCCCTAAGTATTCATCCAACAAGATGCGAAATTAGTCCTGATGTAAAAATAGGAAAACTGGACGGAAACCCAGTAGCAGAAGATTTATTAGAAGCGACATTAATGACAAAAAAGGATATTTTTATAATTAACACGGTTCTTTCGCCTGCTAAAAAAATATTGAATATGTTTTGTGGCGACTTGATAGAAGCACACAAAGCAGGTGCAAATTTTGCGAGAGAGATATACTCCGTAAATATTCCCCAATCCGCAGATATAGTTATTGCCACTGCAGGTGATTCAAAAAATTTTTTACAAAGTCATAAAGCATTAGTCAACGCCTGGCAGGCAAGAAAAAAAACTTATGGGAAAATTATTTTTATTGCACCCTGTCCTGAAGGATTGGGTGGGTTTCAGTTTAAGGAATGGCTTGAAATAAGGAACCCTGAAAAATTGGTTGCACATTTACGCAAAAATGGTGAAGTAAATGGTCAAACAGTAATATCTACATTAGAAAAGAGTCCACATACATATTTTTTGACAGAAATGGATAAAGAAACAGTATCTCTCTTAGGTGGAAGAAAAATCGAAACAGTTGAAGAAGGTTTCAAAATTGCTTATAAGGAACTAAAAAAATCAGGCATTTCAGAACCTACCTGGATGTTCCTTCCCCATGCTCTATATTCCGTCCCTGTTATCTCCAATATATAGAACAATCACCATAAAAACATCTAAAAACATCTTTCCCATTTTCGCATACTTTGCGTCTTTCATAGTGACCCTGGCGATAAATTTCTTTAACTAAAATCATAAATATCATTATAACCTTATGCGTTTTGTCTATTATGGTGACATCAGATTTTCATTTAACCGCAAAGGACGCAAAGAAAGACGCAAGGAATGTAAAGGGTATTTTGGCGTTTTCTTTTGATTTATATAGCATAGACATTTTTATCTGCGTCTTTATTGGTGTTTACCCAGAATATATTATTACATGTTGTTGAATTCATCATTACTGAAAATAGCATGTTCAAAACAATTGCGTTTTGTAGGGGCATATCGCCTTATGCCCGCATAGACTACACTATGGAGGTATCGGTTGTTTGAGGAGGTATCGTTTTTGAGGCGTATCGCTATACGCCCCTACTTTCCAATCTTTTCAGACAGACCATGGCAGGCGTAGCCTGACGGGGTAGTCTCTGCAAAACTACAAGATAAAAGAACACCCCGTCCCTGTGGGACACCCCTCTCCCAGAGGGGAATTTTAAAACTACAAAGCACGGAACTAATGTTCAAACAAGATTTTTTGTTATAACTAAACCACGCCCGTCTGGCAAGACTTTTACCGCAAAGGACACAAAGGAAGACGCCAGGACCGCTACGGTTTTTATATGTTTTTCCATTTTCTCTGCTATATCTCAATTTTTATTCATTATTGCAAGTGATATGTTCAACATGATTGCATTTTGTAGGGGCGTATAGCGATACGCCCCCCATAGATGGTGCTACGGAGACATCGTTTCTTTGCGGAGGTATCGTATTTGTGGACGCATTGTGCATACACTACGGAAGCATTGTTTGCTTGTGGAGGTATTATTTTTAGGCATATCGTCTTATGCCCGCATAGACTACACTATGGAGGTATCGGTTGTTTGAGGAGGTATCATTTTTGAGGCGTATGCAATACGCCCCTACTTTTCCAGAACTTTTTAAACAGACCCAGTCTATTAATCAAATTATTTCTAGTAATACCCTCTTATACAAAAGGGAAATACTAAAATTAAAGAACCATTACAATTTTTGTATCAACCAAATTAATTTTTCCGATGTCTCAAAATATTAATCTTTGTGTCAGCATAATTCAATTTAATTCACTAAA
The DNA here is from genome assembly GCA_035370665.1 of Candidatus Hydrogenedens sp. Lineage (GTDB taxonomy): Bacteria > Hydrogenedentota > Hydrogenedentia > Hydrogenedentales > Hydrogenedentaceae > Hydrogenedens. Next base: position 492 of record DAOOVZ010000078.1, on the reverse strand, counting down.
AATAAGCACGCCGTTTCAGAAATTTAATTCAGAACATTGTTCCTCTACAAATAGTTTGTACACTTTTTACTTCCCTTCTAATTCTTTAATTCTCTGTCTCGCCCTTTCTATAAAATTACCCATTCCTGGTGTTCCAGAGACACAGGAAAGAAAATTCTTGTATGCCTCTACTGCTTCCTGAAATCTTCCCAGGCTATCACATGCTAAACCTTTATTAAAATATGCCCCTGCATCCTTTGGGTTGATTTCTATTGCACGATTATAATCCGCTATCGCTCGCTCCTTATCGCCCATCTTATAATAAGCAGCACCACGATTGTAGTATGCCTCTGCCAACTTTGGGTTGATTTCTAATGCACGATTATAATCCGCTATCGCTCGCTCGTTATCCCCCATATCAGAATAAGCATTACCACGATTGGTGTATGCCTCTGCATACTTTGGGTTGATTTCTATTGCACGAGTATAATCCGCTATCGCTCGCTCTTTATC
>DAOOVZ010000077.1:6168-13265 GCA_035370665.1 Candidatus Hydrogenedens sp. | reverse complement strand
GCCCATACTTCCAATTTACAGCCTTCTTTTGGCTCCTTTCTCTTTTCATCCCATTCAAATTTTTTACCAATGAAATTTAAATAAACGAACACAAGAACATTATTCTTCGTTTTTAGTAAATAATAAGAAGCAGGTTCTTCAGGGTCTAATCCTTTACAAACGGGATTTGGTTCTGTCCATGTTTTCCCTTCATCTTTACTGACGCGAAATCCTTCTGCACCTATGGTTGCTATACTGCCATCTTCAAGGGCTATAAACGGACCGTTTCGGTTTACTTCAAGTAGTTCTACTGATGGATTCACCCAGCGTGTTTCAGTATCATTGTTGGCTGATAAAATTCCTAACAAGATAAACAATAATAAATGTAACATTTTAATAGGTTCTCTTTAAATGTAATATTTATGAACTTATTATATAATAGTATCTTCTCTGTTTATAAGTTAAATTACATTTTTTCCTTACTTTTTAGTGGGCAGTATTTGCTCATAAAAACTGTGTTTTAGTTAAACACTATGGGGACTAAATTTTACCCCATTGGATAAAAAACCATTCCTTAGTGCGTTTTAATGCAGAATATAGCCCAGCTTTTTTTACATAAGCAATGAACCGCCGAATAAGAACAAATACATTTTTTGATGTTTTTTCTATTGCTTCTTTTAATTCGTTCCTTATGTTCTCACTCCTTTGACGCAGTTGAGAAGGACAATGCAAACAAATATCTGGAAGTTCTTCCTTTCCACTTTGTAGTTGATTTCTCAAAGCAGTAAAAAAATCTCCGTTCCATATTTCTTCTAACGAATATTCATGAATAGATGGATTTTTGTCTGTCCAGAACATACAACATGGACTAACCTTACCATCAGCAGAAATGGTCATAGAAAGCCATGGCTCAAAACAATAGGTCTCTGTAAAAGTATTTTTATTCTGTTTAAAAGTGGTTAAATTTTTATTTAGTCTTGATTTATGTTTACTATCAATATCGTTTTCAAAACTTTTAATAACAGAATCTAAAGTATGATAGATACCTTCCTTATCTGCCATCTCCTTTGCTTGAATAAGGCACTTTTTACATTCTTCTATATCTTCTTTCTCTATAACAAACTTCTCTGCTTGTTTGTTAAAAGGTTGCACTAATGTTGCATGTATTGCCCCACACCCTATTTCTGTCGCCAATTCTACTATTTTATCAATATATCGGTAATTTGTATTTGTAATTGTAAAATTTATTCCTAAATTAGGGATAGGAATCATACCCTTCTTTCTATGTTCCTTAAAATACATCAAATTCCGAAACGCTCTATCAAAAGTCCCTTTTCCGCGTATAAAATCGTTAATTTCTGGATTAGGTCCGTCCAGGCTAAATACTACCTGGTCCCAATTTAATTCTATTAATTTATCCATCTGTTCAGGTTTAAATAAAGTCCCGTTGGTATGAAGAACACAAAACAGATTATTTTGTCTTGCAATCTCTGCCAATTTCAGGACTAAATCACCACGCACCATAGGTTCACCACCGCCAACAAGATAAAAATGATTTGCCCCCATTGCTATAGCATCATGAAGCAGTTTTATCCATAATTCGTCTGAAAGTTCCTCTGTTATAGTAAAGTCATCCGCCCTTTGCCAACAGGTCAAACACCTTTGATTACAACGATTTGTAAGGAAGAAAACAATTTCATATAAAGGCACTTTTCCCTCAACACAGTATTGAATCAGGTTGGTGCACTCTTTTTCATTAGCCATGTTTACTTATCCCTATTTATATGGCTGTCAATTTATATCTCACTGCTATTCAATGGTATACTTTAATAAATATAAACATATTATTATAACCTAAAATAATATTTAAACCATGACAGAAGACTTCTATAATTTTGAACAAATCACTGTTTGCCTTACCTCATGTTGCAATCTTCAATGTCGAATGTGTCCCGTGATTAGCCGTGAGAAGAAAAATCTAACACGAGAAGAGGTATTGCACATTGCAGAATTTGCTTTGAGAAGAAAAGTAAGAAGAGTGGAGTTAGGAGGTGGAGAACCTACCTTAATGCCTTATTTAAAGGAAGTGATTGACCTCCTTTCACAGAACAATACGGAAATCTGGCTGCTTACCAATGCCACAAGATTTACAGAGGATGATATTGATTATTACTCAAAACACAAGAATGTAATTCTTAACATTTCGTTTGATGGAGTAGGTGATGTTCATGATTATATCCGTGGTAAAGGGAATTTTGAACGGGCAAACAAAGTTTTCCTGTCTCTGATAGAAAAAGGAGCAAACATCGCGGTTAATACAGTTATCCAAAAAAGTAATTATACACATACAATTGAAACTTATGAATACTTTAAGAAATTTCCAATAATCTGGCATGGTTTTTCATTTGCAGAGTCGTATCATCAAAAGGAATTAGTGCCTCTTGAAGAACTTAATGTTGCGATAAATCAATTACACGAAATACTTCGAAGAGATTCAGAAAAAAGCAAACATGTGTCATTATCTAAAGAAATGATAAAAAGTCTCGAACTAAATTTTCGTTATCCTCATTTAATTATGCACCCGGGAGAAAATTGTCCTATTCCTAAAACTCATCTGGGTATTGATGAAGAAGGCTGGGTTTTACCTTGCTGGCATTATTCAGGCTGGGTAAAGGATGAAAGTAGAAATATAAATTACAAAACATTGGACGAGATAGTCGAAAGCCCGAGTATCAAAGATGAAATTACCAGAGTTATTGGCAAGAACGGTTGCAGTGGTTGTAGCACGGTTTGCTATTTCTGGAATAAGGAGTTTAGGGATAAAGCAATGTTTCCTCACGGTAAATGGAAATGGGAACGGCAATGGATGTTGACAAAACAAATAGCAAAAGAGAAGTTTCCGCAATTATACAACATAGCAAAAAAGACTAAATTATTTTTTACATAACATCAAAATAACAAGTATGGAAAACAGCAATATTAAAACAAACAAAATCTTTCCGCCATGTCGCGGATTTATGTTTCATTCAAATTCGTTTAATGAAATTGTTCCTCTGGAAGATTTAAAAAAATGGATTCGAGTCCAGAAAGAGCATTTCAAGGTAGAGAAAATTGATTTCTTATCTGACATTGATGATGACTACCAAACATTAACAAACTTACTTTCATTTACGGAGAAAGAAGTTCAATGCAAATTATCATTGGGGACTTCATTATTTGAACCACCTGTGGGGATTGAAAAACTAAAAGAGCAGGGGATATTAGACATATTCCTTATTACAACAAATCACACGACAGACCAAATAAAAAAATGGATTGATACATGTCATCATTTGGATATTCCGTTAAGAATATATTGTTCTTTATCTTCTCTTTTTAATCAACAAATATCCCCAGAGACAATTATTGAAACTTTCAAACAAGCCAATTCTATTACTTTCATTGGAAAATATCCATTTCTAAAGCAGAACACGAACAAAAAACTAAAAAAAGAGAACTTACAATCCCTAAATAAAATTCTTTATGAATTAAAATCCGCAGGGATTCCTACAAGTATTATTGGTTTCCCTTTCTGTATATTTGATTCCTCTGTGTATTCATCTATTGTAAACATGTCCCAATTCTATACTGATTCAGAATTTTATAATCAGTCTGCCTTTGAATTTGCCCAACCTTTATGGAAACTTCGCACATATAAAATTAGAAAAGTATTAGAAACAAAATTGCGGCAGAAGACCTCGTTTCATAGTGGAATTGATTTCCTTGTCCTTCCGTGGATACTCAACCATCCTGGCTTGTATGTTCCGCTCTGGGCTTGGCATAAATTAACTCGCCATATAAAATGGAGGAGGAACTATCAAACGCTTCCTGAAAACATATCTCAAATCGAATATCAAATCCAGAAAAAACAAAAGGAAAAGGAGAAAGAGGAAGGTAAATGTTTTACTTGCTCATTAAAACATATATGCGATAAAGGCAAAAATCCATTTGCCACTTTCCAGTTTGACCCCCACCCAATTTTAGGTAATGTTATTAGAGACCCTCTATACTTTCGCAAGCAGGTTCCACATTCACATTATTTAGATAGGTTAGATATCGAGAACAAGGATAAATATGCTACCCTGCAAAAATTATATGATGAAGCGTTCCGTATAGTTTTACATGACAAGCCATGGAAAGAAATATCATCAGAAGATTACAAAATTGAGAATCGGATGACGCACTACATGTCAGGCGCAATTCGATGGTTTTCCTTCAACTGTGGTGAATTGGAGAGCACTCCTCTTTGTAGAACCCAACCGCCTCTGACCATTTCTGTAACCTTTGGTGGAGGATTTGCAGAACAAATAGGATTCAGTTTTGGACCTCATATCAAAATTGTCTGCCCTATGATTGCCCAAAGCCATAGATTAATTTTGCACATAGACGAAAATGGCAATTATGTCCTTATTCGAGATAACGAGCAGATTTATCCAACCGAGTTTCTTGATATTTCTCTTGTTCCACCTCGCTTACCTGATGTATTAGAACCGAGAATCTCTATCTGGAACATTGATGGTGAAATAGTCACACAGGGCATAACCTTATGGAAACCTGAAAATAAGAATGAACCAATTTCAAAGGTAAAACCAAAGTTTTCCATATTGTATGTATGTTCTCGATATGCAAACCGTTTGAAAGCGTCCCTTTTGAGCGTTGCCCATCAAAAACAATTTGATTTAAGCCAGATAGAGATTGTCGTGGCGTATGTGCCGGGTCTGGATGCAACGGACGATATTCTTGACTGCTTCGAGTATGCCTTCCCAACTATAAAAATCGTTCGTTCACCTTTTAACCAGAGTTTCTGGAAATCAAAAGGCACTCTTATTAATACTTCTTTGCCTTTATGTTCTGGTGACTGGATTGCATTACTTGACGCTGATATTATCCTGCACCCTGACTTTTTTTCTTCAATTGACAAAGTAGGACCTGACGCTTATTTTGTAGCACCTGACGGGAGAAAAATGCTCACCGCTGAAATAACCTCAAAAATTATTTTGGGACTTATTCAGCCATGGGAGCATTATGACGAAATGATAAATGGACCCGGTGAATGGCGAAGAAGGGAATCCGATGGCATACCGATTGGATATTGTCAATGTTGTCGGAAGGAAGTATTTGAAAAAATATCCTATCCAGAATTTGACCATTTTGAAGGTGCTGATTGGTTCTTTGGTAAGTCAGTGTTAGAAACATTTGGACCAGAATATAGATTAGAAGGTATCCCTGTTCTTCATCTTGACCATGGGGGAAGCCAATGGTATGGCTCACAAAAACAACGCTAATTAGCACAGTAGAGTTATAAAAAATGAAAATCTGCTTCATTGATTTACTATTTAACTGGCAACCCAGAGGTGGAGCCGATGTAGATGTCTATAATGTTCTGAAATGTTTAACCCAAAAAAATTACAATGTTTTACTACTTTCATTAACCTCATCAACCCAAAATAGGGGCATATTTGAACTCGAGCAACTTCCTTTCCCTGTAAAAAAAATTACAATTGAATATTCAGACAAAAATTTTATAAATGTCCTTAAAGATTTTTTAGTCAATTCAGTCTCAACCTACAATCCAGATTTAATTATTATTGGCGACTGCTTTTTCTTGAAGCCTTATATCACCTTATTTTTTGATAATATGTCTATACCAATTATATGGCGACAGTATGCCTATGAACTTCTCTGTCAAAAAGACATTTTAAAATTTCTAAATAACAAACCATGTCCACTGGATTATTTATCTACTCAGGATATTTGTAGAAAATGTGGTTTATATCATCAAAAGAATAAATTGACACGGTTAGAAATAAATGCCTGGTTGGAGGAATACCTTGCTGCAAAGGCATACAAATCTTCCTATGCTACCGTGCTTATAAATGCACTAAAAAGAGTGCAAAAAATCATTGTCTCTTCTGAGGCAATGGCAAATCTTTGGAAAAACTACCATTCTAATACTGTTATTATCCCCGGTGGTGTGGATACAGAATTATTTAAAAGCAGTGATACATCTAACAATGGCACAAAAAGAATATTTCTCTCTGGAAGGGCAGAAGACCCTGCTAAAGGTTTCGATGTTTTATACAAAGCATGTAAAAAGTTGCATCAGAGTTTTGATAATTTTGAACTTGTCTGCACCTCTGGCTGGCTTGCAGGATACCCCGATTGGGTGAAATTTACAGGCTGGCTTGATTATCATGAATTGCCGCAAAAGTATACAGAAATGGATATTTGTGTTGTCCCAAGCGTATGGGAAGAACCTTTTGGAATTGTAGCGTTAGAAGCCATGTCCACGGGGAAACCCGTAATTGCAAGTGATGTAGGAGGGCTTAAAACTACCGTCCTTCATGGGAAAACAGGTTTTCTATTCACACTAAACGACGAAGATACACTTGCTAAATACCTAAAACTACTTTTGACTGATGATACTTTGAGGAAGGAGATGGGCATAGAAGCAAGGAAACATGTTATTAATAATTACAGTTGGGAAAAAGTCGTATCAAACTATTATGAAAGGGAATTGTTGTCAGGCAAATGAGATTATTTTTCTAAAATAGGACATATATTAATTGAAAAACAAAGAGAAAATTATATTTATAGACTTTAACTTTTCCTTGCCTCCTAATGGTGGAGCAGATATTGATTCCTTTCAAGTAATAAGACTTCTTCACCAAAAAGGCTACGATGTTCTGCTTCTCGGCGTGGCAGAGGAAGGCTCTTCTGACCGTGGTAATTTCGACCCTGCTGAATTGCCTTTCCCATCTATTCGTATGCCAATTGCTTACAATCATTGGAAAGCAAATATTATCGCAGATAGGCTAATATCTTTGATAAAAGAGCAACAGCCCTCATTAATATTCCTGCAACATGGTTATCACATAAAAATACCTGTCAGTAACCGTATCGTTGCCTCATTTCCTGACATTCCCATTATATCGAGAACATACGCACATGAAATTTTTTGTTTAAGAAGTCCTACCCGATACAAAGAACAAAAACCCTGCACCTTGAACATTTTTGATACCCCTGACTATTGTAGAAAATGTTCATTAAACGGTTTGAAAAAGGAATTATTATCAGGC
>DAOOVZ010000077.1:0-6068 GCA_035370665.1 Candidatus Hydrogenedens sp. | reverse complement strand
TTGAGGCAGGTAAAATCCTTTCACAAAAGAGAAAAGATTTTAAAATTCTCGTGACTTCGTTCAATTTAAGTTTGTATAATGAATGGTTCATTCCTCTGGGATGGTTACCTCGCGAAAAGTTATTAAACATATACACTCAATCAGATATATGCGTCGCTCCAAGTGAATGGGCTGAACCTTTTGGACTTATAGCAATAGAAGCGATGGCTTTAGGTAAAGCAGTCATTGCAAGCAGAATAGGTGGGTTAAAAGAAATTATTCAAAATAATGAAAATGGCATTTTGTTTGAACCCCAAAATTCAGAAGAATTAGCAGAAAAGATGAATATGTTGTTAGATAATCCTCAATTACGAATAGTTCTGGGAAACGACGCAAAAGAAACAGTCATAAAAAACTATACATGGGAAACAATCGTCAATAGATACTATATACCACTTATTGAAAATCTGCTATCGGAAAGGAACAATACATTATGAAAATTGGCTTATTTTACAGTTATGGACCACATTTTCTAAAAGCAGTAAATTTCCTTATAGAAAAATATCCTAACGATGAAATTATTGCATTTATTCCGAAACAATTTCCTACCTACTATTTTGAAAAACTTCCAGTAAAACTAATCTTTCTACCCTGGAATGGGCAGCATCTAAAAATGTCTCAACTCATACTTTTATTTTTTAAATTTATAAAATTAATCCGTGCTCAGCAATTAGATATTTTTGTCATACTCTTTGAAAGTTTTCGACTTATTACTTTGAGCAAGTTCTCTGGTGCCCAAAACACTTATATCTACTCAATACACCAAAAATATGAACCTATTTCTCAGGGGATTTTTGAAAACTTGCTGAATACCATTTCAAAACGAATAAAAGGGATTTGTTTGTATCTGTATATTCTTTTCCATGTTTATTTTTGCAAATGTAAAAAATAACGGCAGATTTCAAAATTGTGAACTATAAATTAAAATCATAGTTTGCATACTTTTTGTCAACTTTAATTTCCTTTCCTAACAGATTTAAAATATATTGTTTAAAATGTATGTTTATTTCCTATTAAATATCAACTATAAATTTTGGAGGTATGTATTATGTGTTCTGTGAAGATTAGCCATTTGTTTACTCTTATGCTGATTTCTGTTGCTATCCTTCTTACTTCAATTGTCTGGGCTGAAGAAAGTGATGATTTTGTTATGGGTAATTATCAAGGAACTATCACAGGTAAAAACTGGGATGGAAAAAGCCTTCGTGCTCAGGTCGCAGCGCAGGGGAATGGCAGATACCGTTGCGTGTTCCTGTTTACGCAGGGGAATGAACCTGAACAAAGAGTAGAAATTAAAGGTATGAAAGCACCTTCCGGAGCCGCAGCAGTTATGGAACAAGACAAAGAAAAAGCAAAAAAAATGGCTGAAATTAATTTTGAGAGTGAAGTAGATTTTGGAAAGAATTTTGGTGGCAAAGGAAAAGTTGTAGGACAGATTAAAAACGAAGTTTTCAAAGGCACGATTGAACAAGGAAAAGAGAAAGCAAACTTTGAATTTAAACGCACTTTTATCCAGTCTCCCACATTAGGTCAACAAGCACCCGAAGGCGCTATTGTTCTCATGGATGGTAAAAGCCTTGACAAGTGGGATGTAAAACCACATTGGCAAATAATAGAAGATGGTTCAACAAGGACTATGTCATCTAATCTCTGGACAAAAGATGAATATGGAGATGGTCTATATCATGTTGAATTTATGTGTCCATTTATGCCAAATGAAACAGGTCAAGCAAGAGGGAATAGTGGAGTATATGTCTTTGGAAGATATGAAATTCAGGTATTAGACAGTTTCGGAGATTTGCCTGCTGATAATCTTTGCGGTGGAATCTATCAAGCAGCAGTTCCCAAAGTATGTGCTTCTTTGCCGCCTTTACAATGGCAAACTTATGATATCACCTTTACAGGTCCTAAGTTTGATGAGAATGGTAATAAAGTAAAGAATGCAATAATTACGGTAGTCCATAATGGTATTCTAATTCATGATAATGTAGAATTAAAAAAACCTACACCCGGCGGAGTAAGTGAACAAGAATCGCCAAAAGGTGTGCTGTTATTACAGGACCATGGAAACCCTGTCCGGTATAGAAATGTCTGGTTCCAGCCAGCAAATTAAAATTAAAATTTAATTGATTGATAACATTTGAAGGGGAGAAAAGGAGTATTGTTTTGCCTACTTTTTCTCTAATCATACCCACATACAACGAAGAGCAGCAGATAGATACTACCTTACAATATGTCCTTGAATATTTAAAGAAACAGCCTTATTCTTTTGAAATTGTTGTGGCAGACGACGGAAGTAAGGATAACACAGTTCAGCAAGTTCAAAAGTGGGTAGAACAGTATCCTGAACAAGTTAAGGTTGTTCCCCTCCCTAAAAATAGAGGAAAGGGGTATGCTGTTAGAGAGGCTATGCTTCATCATACAAACGGGAGTATTCGTTGCTTTTATGATGCTGACGCCTCAACCCCTATTGAAGAGATAGATAAACTTATTCAGGAACTAAACGAGGGATATGATATTGCTATCGCGTCACGAGCAATGCCTAAATCTGTTATAGAAATACCACAACCCTTATATCGTCAAATGATGGGCAAAATATATAATTTAATACTTCGTATTTTCGGCCTTACAAATTTCAATGATACACAATGTGGTTGCAAATGTTTCAATGAAAAATCGGTAAATATTGTATTCCCAAGACAAACATTGAGTAGATTTAGTTTTGATGTAGAAATACTCTTTATTGCAGAGAGACACAATCTTAAAATAAAAGAAGTTCCTACGCGATGGAGAAATCGAAAAGAATCACGAGTCCACCCGATAAAAGATTCCTTCAAAATGTTCTGTGACCTTTTTAAGATTCGCTGGAATGCCTTTACAGGCAAATATAATTGATGTATAATTATAATTTAAATACAAAAGGTTAGAGTGGTATAAATTAAACCACTCTAACCTTTTATTATTTGTGTTTAAATCAAGTTTTCTCTTCTGCTTTTACTTCTTCTTTTGAATCTTCAGGTGATTCAAATTTCGGAAAGTTCTTCTCGTAATCCCGATACTTTGGCGGTAGCCCTGGATAAATATCAAACGACAACCAACGATATTTGCCGTCTAACAATCTATCACCAATCTTACGAAACATATAATTATGATTTTTACCTACTGCTCTAAAATTGTTTGCAATTCGTTGACGAGCATTCTTACAGAACAAATCCGCTAAATCCTGCGGCGACTGGTCTTCTGGATTCTTATTAAGTAAATATTCGGCATAAGACAGGCAAGAAGCCATAACAAATAGGTCAACACCAATGTCTACATAATTAGCAAGGATGAGTTGTTCTTCTTCTAATTTTGTTTGATACCGACCCATAGTATGGAAAATTCTACGGGCAAGTTTTTTACATGTTCTTGCAACATATTTTAAGTGTGAATAATTTGTTGAATTAAGTTTTTTAACATTAAAGTTAGTAGAAGCAGGCAACCATACGGTTGGATACCATGTTACATAGAACTTCATTGCGTTCCACAATAACTTTACAATATTCTTCTGTCCTTTGGTTGGCTTTAGAATTGGCATGACTAAACTAAAGTGGGTGTCTACTGCTTCACGAGCCATAATAAGGTGCATAATTTCTGATGAGCCCTCAAAGATTCTTCCTACACGCAAGTCACGCATTACTCGTTCCACAAAAAATGGACGCTCGCCACGATTGTATAACGATTCTGCTGTTTCATAACCTCTACCACCTAATACCTGAAGCAACTCATCCATAATCTGCCAGCCAGTCTCCGTAGCAAAATATTTTGCCGCCGCCGCTTCTAAACGAATGTCTGCATTCTTTCGGTCTGCAAAGGAACATGTAATAAACACCATTGCTTGCATCGCAAATGTGCTCGCAGCAAAGTTTGCAATCTTCTTCGCTACTTCTTGATGCTGACCTACTGGTCTTCCCCATTGAACACGATTCTTCGCCCACCATTCTGCATCTTCAAGCATCCGCTTTGCTACACCTACACCCGCCGCAGGAACACCTAAACGACCTGTATTCAATGTAGTCAAAGCAATTTTTAAACCCATTCCCGGTTTACCGATAACATTCTCAACAGGCACTTTTACATTATTGAACCGCAACATTCCGTTAGAAAGCCCTTTCAAACCCATAAACTTGCATCGAGTTATAACCTCAACGCCAGGCCAGTCCGTTTCAACAATAAACGCCGTGATTTGTGGAATTTTCCTTCCATTCTTCTCCTTAAATCCACTCCTTGCCATAACAACAATAACATCCGCATCCGGACCATTTGTAGTCCACAACTTCACGCCATTCAATAGATAATATGTCCCATCAGGGGAAAGAGCCGCAGTTGTCTTTACACGAGCAGGGTCAGAACCTACATCCGGTTCAGTTAAGGCAAATGCAGAAATTTCGTTCTTTGCAACTCGTGGTAAATACTTCTTTTTCTGTTCCTCTGTGCCAAATGTTTTAAGTGGTTCAGGAACACCTATACTCTGATGCGCGGAAAGCCAGGTAATTGTGCTCTGGCAATAACTGCCAATAAATGAAAGGATACGCGAATAATTGGTCACTGAAAGGCCTAATCCACCATACTCCTTACCTATCTTCATACCAAACAAGCCCAATTCCTTCATCTTTTCCAATGCTTCTTTGGGATAAACACCCGTTTTGTCAATTTCAACTGGGTCAACATACTTGTCCAGTATCTCCTTAACCTTCTCAATCAACTCATCACCTATTTTTTTGTCCTCCTCCGATTGAGCAGGGTAGGGATGGATTAAATCCCACCGAAACTTTCCACGAAACATTTCTGCTGTAAAACTTGGAAATTTCCATTCCGTTTCTCTGGACTCTTCAGAGAGTTCCATTGCTGCATCTTTTGCTTTTACATCTTCTTTTGTAGCCATAGTTCTTACCTCATCTTAAAATTAAGATTTTTGATTAAAATTTATTTACTTAATGATAAGTAGATAATAATTTAACATCATTTATACACATTTGTCAAGATAAAATATTTATTTTTACCTAAAAATTTTTTAATAGGTGAATGAATAATTAAAAACATAGCCTCGTCAATTTAAGTAGAAACAATCAATACCTATATAAAAAGTTATTATTAATCTATGGGATAAGGTTATGATTATAATAAATAACATATCTGAAATAGTTAATACTTATCTGCAACATATACAAAAAGCACTAGAACATATTATAAATGTGGAAAATAAAACATTTATTAGATTTATATTAGAATGTGTTGTAGCAATATATTCTTTGTATATATCTTTTAATATTACTCGCTGGAAGTGTTTTAAGGGCAAAAAAGTATGGACTTTTAAAAATATAAGATATTTAGAAAAAAAGGTCTTTCTTTTGTTTTGGCACAATAGACTAATAACTCAACAAAATGAATATATAAAATATGTTTGAACTGGTTAAAAAAAATAAGCAACGTTCTATCATCCTTGCATTTATACTACTCTTTTTTATGATTTCTTTGGGCTATATTATTGGTGATTTTTTCTATCAGTTTTACAGTGACCTTTCTAATTCACAAAATACAGGCACAAAGTCTTCAGTATCTACCTCGACATATACATCGGTACAGAAATCTAATGTAATGTCTAATAAGCCACTTTCAACATCAAATCAATCTACAAAAGGGATTTATCAGTTCATAATATCATACGGATGGGGACCATTGGGTGCGATTTTGGCCTTTTTTATTTGGATAGTAGAAATGATATTTGCTTATTTTTTTGGTGAAAATGTGTTACTTTCTATTGGTAAGGCTACTCGTATAGAAAAGAAAGAAGATTATCCACAACTTTATAATATTGTTGAAGAAATGACAATTGCTTCATCTCTACCTAAAATCCCTGACATATATATTATTGAAACGCCGGAGATAAACGCTTTTGCAGCGGGTAGGTCACCAGAACATTCTGTAGTTGCAGTTACACGGGGTTTATTAGAGTCCTTAAATCGTGACCAGATTCAAGGAATTATTGC
>DAOOVZ010000076.1:0-13363 GCA_035370665.1 Candidatus Hydrogenedens sp. | reverse complement strand
ATTGTAATTCTGTATCAAAAAAGGACTGAACACCTATGCTTATTCTATTAATACTTACTCCTTTTAACTCTTTTACCCAGTCTTCTGTTATATCGTCAGGATTAACCTCAATAGAAAACTCAGGCTTATCTGATTTGAATAATTTATTGACATGTCTGGCAATTTTCTCAATTTGCTTTATATTTAATAGCGACGGGGTTCCACCACCAATGTAAATGCTCTTTAAGGTATGTTTGTAGGGCAAATCTCCCAACTCGGCTAATAGTGCATGGATATATTCATCAGGAACACCATTATTCACGGGGATACTAAAAAAGTCGCAATATCTGCACTTTTTTTTACAAAAAGGGATATGGATATAGAGTCCCAATTTTTCTGTTGGATTTTTTTGTGTTTGTAGTAATTCTATTGTAGTCGTCATGTTTTATCTTTATAGTAAAACTTTAATATATAATACTATAATTCTTTTTATGAAAAATATTGCGAATTAGATAATAGGAAGTAAGGGTGAACAAGATATGAAAGCGGAATTGGTAATGATTGGGACAGAACTTCTGCTGGGGCAGATAATAGATACGAATGCGGCTTATTTGGGTAGAAGGCTGTCGGAAATTGGTGTGGATGTGTATCGAAAGGTTACGGTTGGGGATAATCAAGATAGAATTGTTGATGTAATTAAGGAAAGTCTGTCTCGATGTGATGTAGTTATATGTAGTGGTGGATTGGGTCCTACCGTTGACGATATAACGCGCGAAAGTATATCGGAAGCCACTGATAGTCCTCTGGTATATCATCCTGCGTTATATCAAGAGATATTTGAACGGTTGGAAAGGAAAGGTATCAAAGTTTCTGAAAATAATAAAAAGCAAGCCATGTTGCCCAAAGGTGCTGTATCAATACCCAATCGTGTTGGAACGGCGCCGGGTATTATAAAGGAATATAATTCTAAATACATTATTTCTTTACCTGGGGTGCCTTTTGAATTAGAGCCTATGTTTGAAGAGTCTGTTGTTCCATTTTTGCGGAAGACATTTCAGATAGAAAGCCGTCTATACATAAGAGTATTAAAGGTTTATGGACTTGGAGAGTCAAGAGTGGACTATAAGTTAGGAGAATTGTTGTATTCCTCTTCCCCTACTATAGGTCTGCTGGCTTCGCCTGAATGTGTTCAGATTCGACTTGCAGTTAAAGGGGAAAGTTCTGAGAAAGCAGAGGAGATACTTAATGAGATGGAGCACAAGATTCATAATCTTTTACCGGGCATAGTGCTTTCGGGAGAAAGTTATTCTCTAGAAAAGGCATTAGACAAAGTATTGATGCAAAATAATAAGTCTATTGCTGTCTTTGATGGACAGTCTGGTGGTATGATTATATATAGAATGTTTCAAGCCAGAATGAAAAGTTTTATTCATGGGGAGGTTTTTCCTAATATTGAAAGTAGTCAGGACCTGGAAAAATTATTTGACAGGGCGAATAAAAATCTGTTAGAATTCCCTTTTGTATACAATTTAATATTATATTCTAATCCAAAAGATAGAGTTACACACCTTATATTAAAAGGTAATAATGTAGGCGAAATTCACTGGGAGCTGCCTTTTTATGGAACAGAAGAAAGGGACCGGGTGAGAATTTCAGTGGTTTCCCTTGAACAAGTGAGGAGGAAATTGCTCAGTATTGAGTTTAAAGACGACTGAGATTTAATTTTCTGTGCCAAAACTCCAAAAAAGAAGGAGTAAAGAATATGTTCCCGATGTTAGCGATATTAGTGATTTCAACTCAACCTTTGCAGCCCTGTATTGAAGGGATTGCTTCCTATTACACTACAGCCCAAACGGGATTTTTAACTGCATCTGGTGAGCGTTTTAAGGACCATGAGTTTACATGTGCAATGCCTTTCGGTAAGTTTGGCGATTATTATCTTGTGGTCAATGAAGCAAATGGGAAATCAATTATTTGTAAACTGAATGACCGTGGTCCTTACATCAAAGGTCGTGTAATTGACCTGTCTCGTTCATCTATGAAAGCATTAGATAGCCGAAAAGGACTGATAAAGGTTAAGGTTTACCATTTAGGAGGCGGTCCCTATAAAACAGGTCCTATAAAATTATTAAACTAATTTTACAGGGTTAATTCACTGGTTCGAGAGCGATTTTTAAGGGTATACCATCTATATCTATTTGTTTTGTATCTAATGTTTCTTCGTCTGAAAATAGGATATTTACTGCTAGCACCTCTTTTGAGAGCATGTCTTTAAATTCAGTTAAAGCGTCTTTAAGGTTATTATCGGCAGTTATCAAGGTTAGTTCTATTCTTTTATCATAAGGAAGTTGCTTTGACTTTCTTAACTCCTGAATTTCGCGGATTACATCCCTTATCCAGCCTTCTTTTCTTAATTCTTCTGTAATTGTAGTGGTTAAAATCACCACCATATTTTTACCTTGCGAAGCGGTAAAACCTTCTTTTGGAATTAATTTTACACTCAGGTCTTCCTCTTTAAGAGATACCTTTTCTCCTTCAATTTCAACGATATATTCTCTATTTGTGATAATATCGTGGTAAATCTTTGCTCCATCAGCCATAGATAGTTCTTTTGCCAGAGATTTCACCTTGCTCCCTAATTTGGGTCCTAACAATTTATAGTTTGGTTTTACCTCATAGTTGACATATAGTTCAGGTCGGTCTGAAAATTCAATTGATTTAATATTTAACTCTTCCATAACTATATCTAAATAGGGTATTATTTTATCTTTAAATTCTGGAGAAGATAATACGATTTCACATTTTGCGAGGGGTTGACGGACCTTGATATTTGATAATCTGCGTGCATTTAGACCTAATGTAACGGCTTCTCTTGCAAGAGCCATATTTTCGAGTAAGTCATTATCAATTTCGTCAGGATTGGTTTCTGGGAATGTGGCGAGGTGGACGCTTTCTGTTGCGGTTTTTAATGGCTTAGTTAAATTTTGCCATGTAATTTCTGAAAAGAATGGCACAAATGGGGCAGAGACTTGGGCAAGATTGATTAAGCATTCGAACAGTGTCCAGTATGCGTCTGCTTTATCTGTGGACCAGTTGCTTTCCCAGAATCTCGGGCGACTTCTACGGACATACCAGTTGGACAGACCTTCAATAAAATCGAAAACTGCCTTTGCAGCGGGATATGTTTCATATTGGTCTAAAGCCATTCTGACCTGGAAAATTGCTCTATTCATCTCATTTAGAATCCAGCGGTCTAATTCGCAGCGTTCCTCCCAGGGATGGTAAGCCTTGATAGAATCACTCGGAGGTGCATAAGATTCTTTAGTTACCTCCTGCGGATTTGCTGCAACACCTTTAAGTAGTGTTATTGGTGCTCCTTCTGCGTTAAAACCATCTAATTTTGCATAAATCACAAAGAAACTGTATACATTATACCAGCGTATTAACAAATCACTTTGTAGTTCTTCAATTAGTTTTTCTTGAAACCTTGTGGTTGTGGTTGGGGGATTTTTAGCCACAAAACTCCAGCGAAGGGCATCTGCGCTGTATTTGTTAAATATGTATTGTGGCTCTTTGTAATTTTTTAGTCTTTTAGAAAGTTTATAGCCGTCTTCACCCTGTATATGTCCCAAACATACACAATTGCGGAACGGATGTGGATACTCCTTCTTGTCTCCAAACAACATGGTGCTTATTGCGAGAAGTGCATAAAACCAGCCACGCGTCTGGTCAATGGCTTCACTTATGAAGTCGGCAGGAAAATTGTTCCAGAATCTTTCTTCTGAATCTTTTCCATAGGGATATCCCCACTGTGCAAAGGGCATACAACCTGCGTCAAACCAGCAGTCAATAACCTCTGGAACTCTTCTCATACGAGCATTAGGGTCTTTGGGGCTTTGATAAGTAATAGCGTCTATATAAGGTTTGTGGACTTTCAGGTTTTCATTCAGGTCAGGGTCCTCTTTCTTAGCCTTTTCCCAGACTTCAAGCCCCTCAATTCCTGGTTTTGAGATAAGTTCCTGATAAGATGAGACACATTCCATATACCCTGTTTTCTCACACACCCAGATAGGAAGAGGTGTGCCCCAAAAGCGTTCGCGAGATAATGCCCAGTCTACATTAGTTTCGAGAAAATTACCAAAGCGTCCATCGCGGATGTGCTCAGGTTGCCAGGATATTTTTTTGTTATTTTTAAGGAATTCTTCAATGAATGCGGATGTTCGAATAAACCAACTTTGTCGAGCATACTGTATTAACGGGTCATCATCAGCACGGGGACAATACGGATATGTGTGCCGAAATTGTTCCTGTTTTAATAGCAAGCCTCGCTCTTTCAAAATACGGATAATAGATTTATCTGCGTCTTTACAAAATTTACCTGCTAACGGTTCGCCTGTATATAGGTCTTTATCTGTAACTCTTTCATCAAAAGTGCCATCAGGTTTTATAAAACAGAGGAAACCAGTTCCCTGTTCTTTACATACCTTATAGTCATCCTCACCAAATGCAGGGGCAATATGAACTAAACCTGTTCCTGTCTCAATATCAACAAAATCACCTGAAATTATTATCCAATGTTTATCTGATTGCCCTGTTCCTTCTATTTGTTGTGGTATATCATATTTGAACAAAGGTTCATAAGAAAGACCTACCAATTCTGAACCTTTGAATGTTTTTTTGACTTTTATGTCTTCTCCCAACACAGATTTTGCAACGGCACTTGCAATTATAAACCATTCTTTTTTATTGTCTTTTTCGGATTCTACCAACGCATATTCGATATTAGGACCTACACATACAGCACAGTTACTCAAAAGTGTCCATGGAGTTGTTGTCCAGATTAAAAAACTAACGGTATCAGTCTCATTAAAACCCATCTTTTGTTTGCTCTCAGTGGTTAGAGGAAAACGGACTGTAATTGAAGGGTCATCTGTTTCCCTATAACCTTCGCCGACCTCACCTGCGGAAAGTGCCGTTCCTCCCTGAGCCCACCACCAGACTACTTTGTAGCCACGATATAACAAGCCTCTGTCGAACAATTGCTTTAATGCCCACCATACGCTTTCAATATAAGATTGATGATAGGTAATATAAGCCTGTTCGAGGTCAACCCAGAAGCCAATTCGTTCTGTCATTTCTTCCCATTCTTTCTGGTAGCGGAATACAGAATCAATACAGGCTTTGTTGAATGCTTCAATTCCATAAGATTCAATTGCGGATTTGCCACCATCAAAGATGCCTAAATTTTTACATACCTCTATCTCCACAGGGAGTCCGTGAGTGTCCCAACCTGCCTTACGCTCACAATAATAGCCAAGCATGGTTTTATAACGGGGGAAAATGTCCTTTATTGTCCTTGTTAAACAATGACCCGGATGCGGCAGACCATTGGCAGTTGGTGGACCTTCATAAAATACAAAGCGTGACGCACCTTTCCTCTGTTCTAAACTTTTATGATATATTCGGTTCTCTTTCCAGAACTTAATAACTTCCTGTTCTGCTTCAGAAAACTTAAATTGTGATGAAGGCAACACATCATCAAAAACTTGTTTTTTCATTCTAACGCTCCAAAAATAATTGAGTATAAAAATATTCAGGTTTTTATTGGTTCAAGAAACAAATGAAATGACTTTTATAATAACAAAAAAAGGGCAGTAATATCTATTATTAAAGGTAAAACTGATTTATTTCATTTCTCCTTTCTGATATTTTTCATAGAGCAAAAAATTTTCAGGAGGTATTTGTTTCTTTAATTCTTCTATGCCTGATATTGAAGAGTCTAAATAAATCGCAGTGTCTAAATAACAAACAGCAGGTTTCCATAATTTTTTTTCTATAAAATATTTGACTTCATTGAGGTAAATTTTTGCCAATTGCTTTTTAACTTCTTCCTTTTTATAGTAATTGATGCCTGCAAGGTTGTATTTATAAAAGATTGGGAAAATTTCTTTCTGTAAAATCTGTGGTGAAATAAAATCATTATTTCCCCAGAGGTCTGTCCAATATAATTTGCCATCGTATCCTGAACATAAGGCATACCAGCCTAAATTTTTCCAGCGTGCTATTTTGTGCCATTCTTGATTTATAAAAATAGGGGTAAAATTTAAGATAATGAAAATTGCAAATAGAATGCCTAATTCTAATTTTTTAATATATTTGTTTTTTGAGAAAAGACTGGTTGATTTCTCAGAATTTTTTATATAGAAGTTTAGCAAGCCTATCAATGAGCACCAGAATAATGCACTTATAGTGATATATCTTGACGACAATGCCTGTCCTAAACCTAATCCTGACCTACCAAATGAAACTAAAATACCGCTAAACAAAGCAAATAGAGAAAGGCTCAACCAGAAAAAATATTCCTCTATGTTAGGTTTGACAGATTCCACTTGTAATAATACTTGTATCCCTTTTTCAAATTTGCAAACCTTCTTTTTTATAAGATTGACTTCTTTTGATTTGTAAAGCAACAATGCCCAGAGAGATAAACCTAAAAAGCCAAAAACATAAGAGAGGATATTTATATCGGGGAGTTTATTACCATGCCAGGGAGGTGTAAAAGTAAAACCAGATAGAGGATTTCCTATGTAGAGTAAGAAGTAGCCGACTTTGTGCATTATCCCTGTATTTGTATTGGCAACAGTAATTTTTGGTGGATGATAATTGGTAAAATAAAAAATGAAAACAGCTACGGCACAGAGTATCCATATCAACAATAACAAAATTTGCTTTCTCTGTGTTTTGGATATTTTATAACCCAATAAAGGCAAAGTTGTGAACCATATCAATAAGCCGTTAGCAAATGAGAATGAAGCCAGAGTAGCAAAAATTATGCAGAATAATAAGGTTAATAGGTTGAGTTCGAATATGGTGAGAATAAAAAGAATCAAAGCAAATAAGAAATTTGTAATGAATACCATTAATTGTAATCCCCAGACCCAATTTTCCATTTGAGACCAGGAGAAGAGAAAAAGAGATACAAAACAAATAGATAAGTAAGTTAAATAATTATAGTTAATTTTTTTATTACTTTCAGTTTCTATCGCCTCATATAATTTGTCTTCTTTCTCCTTTGAAATTATTATGTATGCAAAAATCAAAAATGTTAAGACAACAATTGCTACACTGAAATAAAGGATAACAAGTTCATTCCATGAGGTTAATTTTGCGAGTGTAAGGGTAATAGCCCTTGGGAAAAATGGTCTATGGTCATTTTGGAAAGCAAACAAATCATAAATGGATAATGTGCCTTGATTCAGTTTGTCAAATAAAGGGAGATATAAAATTTCGTCCCAATATGGAAAGCGATATCCAAATTTGTAGATGAGAACAATCAATGTAATGACAGGCAAAATTAAGCACAGATAAAAAAAGGCGGATTTAGCACATTTCATACAAATAAACCTTGTTCTGGTTGTTCATTATTTAATGAATATAAAAGCGTTTATCTAAAAAGCTGAGCAGACTTTTATAGTTTTTTATGTTATCAGATTATAAACTGACGACAAATGGAGTTTCCATCATTTGCACTATTTTTCTACCCTTTGTTATCATTTCTCCGTTATAATAAATGAAGGTATATAAAAAATTAAAAGAAGGAGTAAAAAAAGACAATGAATGTGACCATTACCGGAAGACACATGGAAATGTCGGATGCTCTGAAAAGTTATATTGAAAATGCACTGTCTAAACTGGAGCGTCGTTTTGATAAGATAATAGATGCAAATGTAATTTTAGATGTAGAAAAGCACAGGCATATTTGTGAAATAAATATAAATGCAAATGGAATGCGAATACATAGTAAAGAAACATCTCCGGATATGTATGCCTCAGTAGATTCAGTTATAGAAAAGTTAGACCGTCAAATTCGCAAGTTTAAGGATAAGATAACAAACCACAAGCCTCGCAGTTATGAAGATTCGCGGAAATTTAAACATGCGATACTTGAATTAAGAGAGGAAACGCTACCGGAATCGGTGTTACCGGAAGAGAAGATTTCAGAGACTCAGCCCCATGAGGTAATATTTAGAGAGCAGATAACATTAAAGCCTATGACAGTGGATGAAGCATTAGTTCAGATGCAACTTTTAGAAGAACCCTTTTTAGTATTTATTAATGTTGAAACTTCGCAGGTGAATGTATTGTATCCACGGGGCAATAGCACTTATGGATTGATTGAACCACAATTTTGATAATCAATTTGATATTATAATTATAAAGACAGTTCTCCCAACAGTGAGATGAATGAATGTGGGAAAATGATTTACAAACGAATTTTAGGAAAAAGGGATCAGTTTATCTTGCTTCACTTTTTGAAGAGCCTTTTTTTTCCGAATTAGGCTTGAAAATCATAGCCGGTTTTCAGGGAATCAGAAGGGAAATCTTCACTGCGGATGTAAACCGTCCTGGATTAGCATTAACAGGTTATCTTGAATATTTTGCAAACGATAGGATTCAAGTTTTAGGGAATACGGAGATACATTATATAGAGCGACTAACTCCGGCTGAAATTGAGAGTCGTTTGCAATATATGTTCTCTTTTGAGATTCCTGCTTTTCTACTGTCTCGTTCATTAGTCCCACCTCAGGTTTTTTTAGATTTATGCAATCGGCATGGAGTCCCAGTTCTGCAGTCTGATTCAACTACTGACCAGGTAATAAGCAAAACTATTTTGTTTCTTGCGGAAAAATTTGCACCTGAAACAACAATTCATGGGACGGCTATTGATTGTTTTGGCATCGGTGTAATTTTAGTTGGAGAATCAAGTATAGGTAAAAGTGAGACTGCATTAGAACTTGTAGAGAGAGGACATCGTCTTGTCGTTGATGATGTGGTCCATTTACGCAAAGGGACTGGAGATGTCGTTATGGCTGAAAGTAGTCCTCAACTTCAACATTATATGCACATACGAGGTATAGGAGTTGTGGATGTATTAGCCGTGTATGGTGCAGGTAGAATACGAAGGAGAAAACAGGTAGGTTTGATTATAGAACTTGTTGAAAAAATGGAAGATTATAACATCCTCATTGATAAGTGGCCAGAAAAACAAATATTAAATGTGAGGGTTCCCTATTTGAAGGTTCCTGTTGGTCCGGGTAGAAATCTGGCTGTGATTGTGGAAGCAGCCGCTTTAAAGTGCCGAATGAGAGAATTAGGTGTAGATATTGACCAACAGTTTATAGAACTTTCAAAAAAAGCAACATCAAAACACCAGAGATAAAATAGGAAATAGTAATGAAACCATTACACTTTATTTTTGCACTTCATTCTCACCAGCCTGTTGGAAATTTTGAGTTCGTTTTTGAGGAAGCGTATCAAAAGGCATATTTGCCTTTTCTTGAAGTTCTGCAAGGTTCTCCTAATATTCATATCACTTTACATATATCCGGACCTCTCTGGGATTGGTTTGACGAAAAGCATCCCGAATTTTATGAACATATAAAAAAGTTTGTAGAAAATAAACAGATTGAACTTATGGGTGGAGCATTTTACGAACCTCTAATATGCGCCATTCCTGAGGAGGATGCCTACAATCAAATTATTTATATGCAGAATTTTTTCAATGAGCGATTTGGTATAAAGCCACGAGGGATGTGGATAACAGAAAGGGTCTGGGAACCTTATTTCCCAAAAATATTATCAAATGCCGGGATAGAATACACAGCCATTGATGATGCACATTTCCTTAGTGCAGGATTAAATAGGGAAGAATTATTTGGATATTATCTAACTGAACATGAAGGTTTTGTCGTTAAAGTATTTCCTATTATCGAAAAATTAAGATATACCATTCCATTCAGACCTATATCAGAAACGGTAAACTTTTTGAAAGAAAAAGCGAATCAATACTCCAATGCTTGTGCCGTTTTTCATGATGACGGTGAGAAGTTTGGTATCTGGCCTGGCACTTACCATAGCGTATATGAAGAAAAATGGTTGTCCAATTTTTTTAAATCACTGGAAAATGAAAGAGATTGGCTGAAATCCGTCAGTTATTCTGAATATATAGATAATCATCCTCCATTGGGTAGAGTTTATTTGCCATGTGCATCGTATCATGAAATGATGGAGTGGGTATTACCTACACAATCTCAGAGAGAATACATGAAAATCAAAAAGGAACTTCAAAATAATCCAGAGTTATGGGAAAAAGCATCAAGGTATTTTAGAGGCGGATTTTGGAGAGGGTTTCTGTCCAAATATGAAGAAGCAAACAATATGCAAAAACGAATGCTAAAAACGAGTAGAAGGCTTAGCCGTTTGATTACAACGGATAAAGAAAATGATTTGCTTAAAAAAGCACAAAGAAAATTATTTCAAGGTCAATGTAATTGTGCTTATTGGCATGGAATCTTTGGTGGTCTCTATCTAAACCATCTCAGAACAGCCGTATATAATAATATCATCGAAAGTGGAAAGATAATGGACGAGTATGAACAGTCGCCTCCAGATTCTTATTCCTGTCAGGCAGAAGATTTTAATTGTGATGGTGAACCAGAGGTGATATTAGACACACAAAAGGCAACTTTTTTCTTCAGCCCCAGTAAAGGTGGCACTATGTTTGAATTAGATTATAAACCGAAATCATTTAATTGTATGAATACACTTTCACGGAGAGAAGAAGCGTATCATGAAAATCTATTTAGTGAAGATATATCTCACACAACTGAGGAAGAAGGGCACAAGAGTATACATGAGTTGGTAAAAGTAAAAGAAAAAGGATTAGAAAATCTTCTGGTATATGATAGTTATATAAAAAGTTCCATGCGTGAACATTTTTTGCCATTAAATATTTCCGTTGAAGCATTAAAAAGCAATGACTATAAAGAATGGTGGTCTTTATGTAATGGCTTTTATAAATTTCAACAGGATAATGAGTGCCTTCAATTTGAGGGATATGGCGCTGTTAATATTGACGACTTAAAATGGGATGTTAAGTTATTAAAAATATTCTCTTTGAATACTGTTAAGGATGAAAACGAAATATCATTTACGGTAAAATATAATATCAAGAACAATTCGTTGGAGGGATTTGAGGGCTACTTTGCGTCAGAGTGGTGCTTCAATCTGTTAACTGGTTCTGATGATGACCGTTATCTGTATTCCAGAGACAGGGCTCTTTCAATACGAAAGTTAGGTGACTTAGGGGATGAAGTAGGGCTTAGCCATATCTCCATAAGAGATGAATGGCAAGGATTGGAGATAGAATTCATTTTTAGTGAAAAATCGCGTGTATTTAATCTCCCCATATATACAGTGAGCCAGTCAGAAAATGGGCAGGAAAAGGTATATCAAGGGAATGTTATTCTTCCCTGCTGGAAAAAGGTATTTCATGGAAATTCAAATATAGATATTAATATAACGGTAAAAATTAAATCATTATAGTGAATTTAAAAATGAGCACTAAACAATTGGAAAAAACACTTAGAGTCGTAAATTCATTGGGTATCCATGCCAGACCCGCAGCTATGATAGTTCGAGCAATGCAGAAATATGATGGACATATATATCTTATTTACAATGGAAACAGTAGAAATGCAAAAAGTATCTTACAAATATTAAGTTTAGGTGCTCCTAAGGATGCCGAAATTGTTGCAATTGCTGACGGAAAGGATGCGCAGGCTGCGTTAGAAGATCTGGAAGAAATATTTGAAAGTGGGTTCGGAGAAGAATAAATGGAAAAAGTTTTTCATGGCATACCTGTATCCCCCGGAATTGTATGGGGTGAAGCATTAGTTTACGACACAGAGGTTATTAATATCCCACGTTTTAAGATTAAGAATCCAAAGGAAGAGTTGAAAAGGGTTCAGTCTGCGATAGATTCAACAAAGGAAGAATTGCTTCTTCTACATAAAAATACATTAGAAAATTTTGGGAAAAAGCAGGCAGATATTTTTGATGTTCATCTTATGGTGTTAGAAGATGAAACATTATTGTCGGAACTAAAAAGGCGAATCTATGAAGAATTAATGAATGCTGAATCCATTCTATATGATATTACACAAAAATATATAAAAGACTTAAAAACAACTGAAAACTCGATTATCGAAGAAAGAAAGGCAGATGTTATTGATGTTATTGACCGAATTATTCGAAATCTTTTGAAACAAAAAAGACCTGACATAGAGAATATAAAAAAGCCCTGTATCCTTTTATCTAAAGACTTGCCTCCCTCTGAAACGGCTCGCTTAAATCCTGACAAAGTCCGTGCTATCGTTCTTGAGCGAGGCAGCACTACCTCCCATGTCGCAATATTGGCACGCTCATTAAAGATACCTACTATTGTCGGTGTAAATAATATGTTTGAAAGTTATACTGAACCAATAAAAGGTGCTGCGGTCGATGCAGTTGAGGGAACACTGTATATTAATCCTGCATCAGCAACTATAAAAAAACTGCGATTAAAGAAAAGGCAGTTATCACGAAAAATACTTCAATATGAGAAGACGATTATTTCACATCCTTCACAAACAAAAGACGGAAGGGATATATCCGTGATGGTAAATATCGAATTTCCAGGTGAAGTTGATGATAATGTAAAGTATCTTTCTGCTGGAATAGGTTTATATAGAACTGAATATTTGTTCTTGAATAAAACGGAACCGCCTACCGAAGAGGAACAGTATAACGAATATTCTTATGTAGCAAAAGCGATGGCACCTCTACCTGTTGTATTAAGAACGATAGATATTGGTGGGGATAAACTTGCAAGTTATGCAAGTTTTTTCAAAGAACAGAATCCGCAACTGGGGTGTAGGGCTGTCCGTTTTTGTCTCGTCCATAAGGAATTTTTTAAAACGCAACTCCGTGCTATGTTACGTTCTACAACGCCTGGGAATATTAAAATTATGTTTCCAATGATAAGCAGTGTAGAAGAACTTCGCGATGTGAAGAAGATTTTTCATGAGGTAATGGATGAATTAACTCAAAAAAAAGTTCCATTTAAGAAAGATTTAGAGATTGGCATCATGATTGAGATTCCTTCCGCTGTTCTAATTGCAGATGAATTAGGAAAAGAATGTAATTTTTTCAGTATTGGGACTAATGATTTAATTCAATATTCACTTGCAGTGGACAGAAACAATGAAACTATAGCCCATTTATATGAGCCTGCACATCCTGCTATTCTTAGAATGATAGAGATGACAATTGCGTCAGCAATGAAGCTAAAAATCCCATGCAGTATTTGTGGCGAAATGGCAAGTGACCCCTTATTTACAGAACTTCTAATCGGATTAGGATTGGATACTTTCAGTATGTCCAGTGTTTCTATTCCTCAAATAAGGGCTTTGATACCCAGTATAGATTATGAAGAAGCAAAAGTATTTGCAGAAAAAATATTACAGTATCCGACAGCAAAAGAAATACGAAGTGCCTTAAAAGA
>DAOOVZ010000075.1:0-13491 GCA_035370665.1 Candidatus Hydrogenedens sp. | reverse complement strand
TTATGTATCCTGTAATACTAAATCACTTGCTCGTGAACTGCCCATTTTACTTGAATACTATACCTGTCAGGACTGTAAAGCCTACGATTTATTCCCACATACCCACCATATTGAAACCTTACTCTGGCTCTCAAAAAGATAATATTTTCTACTGTTGTCTACTAAAAAATAAGAACTTATATTTGCTGTTTAAAATTTTTTAATGGAAAGTAGCAACTTATATTTTTAATTTTTTAAAATTTCAATTAATCATATTTTCCAATGTCATTTAATTTAAAAGTATCTTTACCTCGTTAATTTATGAGATAATTATATTTTAAAATATGTTGTGTTATTATATAATTTAAGAAAGTAGAGTGATATCTTTTAAAACACTGGCATTAGGAAAGGAATTATATGAAACAGAAGAAAAGTAAAGAAATAATGTTAGCATTTGTAATTTCAATTTCTTTTTGTTTGTCAATTATGGCTGATGATGTTAAGGTATCAGGTGGTAAAACATTAAATGAATTGCTAAATTCCAATAATTTAGTTACGGTGATTTTGAAAGATTCAGGAGCAAAGGATATAAATCTTCAATTAAAAGAGATATATCCTGAATATCTAGTATTCGAATCTGAGAAGGAGGATCGAGTAACCTATCGTTTAGACCAGATTTCTGAGATAATTGTGCAAACAGATAAGAAGTCGAAACCAACAATACAACTCGGACCAGGTGTATCCCTTAGAGCCGATGACCGTATAACAGTAGAACGAGCATGGAGTAGAATAGATGAGATATTCAAATCAACTGAAAGCAATCAGGACTTAAAAATAGAATGTGCAACCTTACTTGACTTACATGATTCACAGGAGGCTACAGATTATTTGCAAAAATTGCTTGACGCAAATGAAATTACGACACAGTTGGTTGCTGCGAGGGGTATGTTTCTCTCAGGAAATCAAGTTCCGACCGCATTAATTCGGAGTGGATTAGAACATGGAAATAGGAAAGTTAGAATTCAGTCTGCAATATTAAGTGGACTTGTAGGTTATCGTGATGGAATTCCATTGTTGATGAATATGCTACGAGACCGCTCAGGTGAAATTAGCGGTCCTGCTGCGCGTGCGTTAGCCTTTTTAGGTGTGCGTGAGATTATCCCCAAACTTCTGGAGATGCTAACCTCCTCGAATGAGGAAAAGTCAGAATCCGCTGTATATGCACTTGTGTTATTAGGTGATGATGATATTCGTGAACAGATTAAACAACTTATTCCTAAACTCGATGGGATGGCTAAATATAGGGCTATCAAGGCACTCTTTTATCTTAAAGACCCTGATGGCAAATCTTTACTTTCGCAATTATACGAGGAACAGATAACACTTAGACCAGAAATAGCTTTAATCCTTGCGAAATGTCAGGATTGGAATACCCAGCAATTTTTAAGAAATCGCCTGACCCGTAGAGAAAATCCAACGGATGCAAACTTTATTTATCGGGCAAGAGCCATAACGGCACTTTACCAGGGTGGAGACCCCACTGTTTTGCCACAGTATCAAGAATTGATACGCGAAGGTAGTGCAATTGTTCGAAAAGAGGTATGTAAACTTATATTCAAGATAGGTGATAAGAACCTTTTGAAAATTTTGCCTTCGTCCATAGAAAATAGAGATATGGAAGTTGCTTTTGAAGCATGTCGTGCCGCCGTAGGGGTAACCTTACCGGAATATCGTGAAAGATATATTAAATTAGAAGGTGAGTTGTGAATTGTAGACTCCATCTGGTAATACATGGAATCGTTCAAGGTGTGGGGTATAGATACTCAACTTATAAAAAAGCTCTACAAATGGGCCTAACGGGTTGGGTCCGAAATCGGAGCGACGGGGCTGTCGAAGCAGTGTTTGAAGGTCCGCGAGAAAAATTGGAGGAAATTCTTCACTGGTGTTATATAGGGCCTATAGGAGCATGTGTATCAAATATAGATGTTCAATGGGAAGAAGGTAATTCAAAATTTGTAAATTTTGAGATTAGATTTAAATAGGTCTTCTTATTGTTGGAATCACTACAGTCTGCTTTATCGTAGAGTGAGTATCTATTTGACTTGCAATTTTTGTTTCTTTTGGAATTGATTATATTAGGGGGAATTTTTATATATAAATCATAAATCGCTTCTCATAGGTTATCCATAATATACTAGGACCTGCAATTCAATATAATAAATACCTGCTAATAATTGTTTTTCATAAGTGCATGCTGCTATACGCTCTACACAGTAAAAGATTGTGTACTATATATAACAAAAACTAATAATCTTTATCAAAAACTTTAACGCAAGTAGTTCCCAAATTTGATTTTTTTATATTTTGTGAAACATAATAGTAATTCAGGTGTCCAAAAGAGATAGCAATGAACATATAAATAAGAAAGGGTCCATTTATGCAAAATATTTTTATCTCCTCTATTTTAGTTTCATTATTATTGGTTTTGTCGGTAATCTTTTTAGGTTCAAAGTTTTCGTATGCTGATGAGGAACTATATACCGGTGGTGCTCCCAATGCCGAAGCTATCGGCTGGAGAATTGGTTGTCAGGCATATTCCTTTAATCGGTTCACATTTTTTGAAGCAATTGATAAATCTTCTTCCATTGGTCTACATTATATTGAAGCCTATCCTGAGCAGAAACTTTCTAAAGAAACGGGTGATATTAAATTTGACCATAATATTTCTCCCGAACTTCAACAGAAGGTAAAAGAAAAGTTACAAGCCGCTAATATCAAACTTGTGAACTATGGTGTGGTTGGTTTGCCCAATGATGAAGCAGGTGCACGCAAAGTTTTTGAGTTTGCAAAGGCGATGGGAATTGAAACTATTGTATCAGAACCAACTCCCAATGCTATTCCCTTAGTAGATAAACTTGCAAAAGAATACAATATTAAAGTATCAATTCATAATCATCCAAAACCTTCTATGTATTGGGATTATAAGAAAGTTCTTGAAGTCACTAAAGACGCAAGTCCTCTTATTGGCTCATGTGCAGACACAGGACATTGGATGCGCTCAGGTATCAAACCAATGGAAGCAATTGAAGCATTGGATACTAGAATTATTTCCTTCCATCTTAAAGACTTAAATGAGTTCGGCAATAGAGAAGCCCATGATGTTGTCTGGGGCACAGGACAGGCTGATATGAAAGCCATTTTAACACACCTTTACCAGAAAGGTTTTAAGGGCGTATTCTCTATTGAATATGAATACAATTGGGAAAATTCACTTCCAGAAATATCTCAATGTGTAAAGTATTTTGATGAGGTTGCGAAGGAATTATCATCGAAGAAATAGGTTCATCTACAACAAAAATTAAATTAGATGGAGACATGATTTTGTGAGCATGTCTCCATTTTTTATCTATACAGATAAAGAAGAAAAACAATGCATAGACATATAAAACTTATCGAGTTTATAATAGTTTTTTTATTGACCACTTTTGTTTTTGCACAAGCGGAAGATTCACTTCTTACAGTATTTCAAGCAGGCAACGATGGTTATGATACTTTCAGAATCCCATCTCTGATTAAAACACCCTCCGGTGATATGATTGCCTTTTGTGAAGGACGAAAAGAATCCTTGTCTGATGCCGGAGACATTGACCTTGTTTTTAAGAGGTCTGAGGATAACGGAGTTTCCTGGGGACATCTACAAGTTCTCTGGGATGATAGCCAGAATACCTGCGGGAATCCCTGTCCCGTAATTGATAGAACCACAGGCGATATAATTATGTTGATGACCTGGAATCGAGGTGATGATAGTGAAGATGGAATAATAGACGGAACATCAAAAGATACACGGCGAGTATTTATTACTCGTTCCAGAGATGATGGCATTACCTGGGCTAAGCCAGAAGAAATAACGACCTCTGTAAAACATTCTGACTGGAACTGGTATGCAACGGGTCCCGGGATAGGTATTCAAATGTTAGGAGATAAGTATAAAAATAGATTGATTATCCCTTGTGACCATTCGGACAAAAATGACAAGAGAATGTATTCACATGTAATATATTCTGATAATGGTGGCAAGACCTGGAACTATGGCAAACCAGTAGGTGCAGATACAGATGAATGTCAGGTCGTAGAAATCCCCGACAATAGGCTGTTAATTAACATGAGAAATTATAATCGTGATTACAATTGCAGGGCAATTTCCATCAGTGAAGATGGAGGTATTAATTGGGGAAATGTAAGTTATGATTTGGCACTAATTGAACCCAGATGTCAGGCAAGTTTAATTAAACATCAATTGAAAAATCATGAATATCTTGTTTTTTCAAATCCTGCCAATAAGGGAAAAAGAGTTAATATGACAATAAATATTAGTGATGACTATGGTAAAACATGGAAATATCAAGCATTGGTTTACAACGGTCCGTCTGCATACTCATCCCTTTGTTCAATAAATAATGAGGAAATAGGGATTTTATTTGAGTGTGGTGGGAAAAAGCCTTATGAAAAAATTGCTTTTCATAAGGTTAATATTAAACAATTAGTTAAAGAATAGTTTGTAAAAAAACAATTGATTGGAAGGAAAGGTAAATGAACATAAAGTTGAGACAATTAGGTGAAAGCGATATTTCAATCACCCCTCTGGGACTTGGCTGCTGGCAATTTAGCAATAGGATTGGTCTCCCTGGCAAACTCTGGCCCTCTCTTGAAGAAGTGCCGAGTGACGAGATTATAAAAGTAATCTGGGAAGGTGGAATTAACTGGTTTGATACTGCCGAGGCGTATGGTTGGGGTGCGTCAGAAAAATGTTTGTCTCAGGGTTTGCAAAAGATTAATGTGCCAGTAGATAAGGTAATCATTGCTACAAAATGGCATCCGATTATGCGAAGGGCAACAAGAATGTTTCGTTCTATTGAGGAACAGATTCAGCGTTTAGCACCTTATAAAATTACTCTATACCAAATCCATTCGCCAACCTCCATCTCGTCAATCAAAAGAGAAATGGAGGTAATGGCAGAATTACTTAAATCAGGTGTTATTAGTGCCGCTGGCGTTAGCAACTATTCTGCAAATCAGATGCGAAAAGCCCATGAATATCTCGAAAAATTGGGATTTCCTCTTGTGTCTAATCAGGTTCATTATAACTTGCTTCATCGTAATATTGAAGGAGATGGAACTATAAAAGCAGCTCAGGAATTAGGTATTACTATTATTGCTTATTCCCCTTTGGAACAGGGCTTACTCACAGGAAAGTTTCATGATAATCCACAGTTAATAAAAACGCGAGTCGGCTGGCGAAAATATTTTCCCCTGTATCGTTCTTCTGGACTTGCGAGGACAAAGCCTGTCATTGACACACTAAAGAAAATAGCGGAACAACATAATGCTACACCATCTCAAGTTGCACTGAACTGGCTTATCCATTTCCATGGAGAGCGTGTAGTTGCAATACCCGGTGCTACACGAGTAGAGCAGGCACAACAGAACCTCGGAACTTTCAATTTTAATTTAACAGAATCAGAAATGGACGAAATTGATAGAGTCTCCCACTCATTTATTTGATGTTATATCCTCACTTTTTGGAAGAGCCCATAAACATAAGAATCGTCATTGAAAATAGTATAGTGATAAAATCTGAAATCCAGGTCTGAACTCTGTTTGCGGCACAGGAACAGCCTCTCTCCAATTGTGTTCCACATGTTTTTAAATCATCAATAGCCGATTTCAACTCTTCTTTTGATAACTGTCCGTTTCCATCTATATCAAAAGAAAGGAAAGTCTCTTTATCAAGTCCTTCGATTAAACTCTGCGCTTCCTGTAATGTAATCAGGT
Organism: Candidatus Hydrogenedens sp.; assembly: GCA_035370665.1. GTDB lineage: Bacteria > Hydrogenedentota > Hydrogenedentia > Hydrogenedentales > Hydrogenedentaceae > Hydrogenedens. The sequence goes on along the minus strand of DAOOVZ010000075.1, from coordinate 7,680 downwards.
CATCTTGATTTGAATCTATCAAATCAAAATTATCATACATCGCATACGCAAAATCAATAGGGTCATCTTTATTTTCTATATCGGAACTTTCTGCAAAGTTCATTAACAAAATCAAAGGCAATAAAATTGACATATCTATTTCCTTTCATAATATAAATTATAATAGATTATACTTGTTTTCAAGAAATAAAAACAGAAAAAAAACAAATTATGAAAAATCAAGAACGAGAAAACAATAAACAAACTCAAACAAATAGGATTGCCGTTATTATACCTTGTTACAATGTAGGGAATAGATTAGAAAAGGCTGTAAGTCCCCTTACTCAGTTCCCTGTGGACATCTATGTCGTTGATGATGGTTCCACAGATAATTGTATAGATAGCATAATCCATTTGCCTGTATCAATTATTTCATTTCCAGAAAACCGTGGCAAAGGTTTTGCCATAATTGAAGGTTTGAAGAATGTATTAAACAATCCGCAATATGAAGCAATATGTTTCATGGACGCAGATGGACAACACGACCCGAACTTGCTGCCACTTTTTTTAGAAGCATGGGAAAAGGAGAAAAAGGACTTAATAATAGGACAGCGAGATTTTAAGTCAGAAAAAGTTCCTCTGGCAAGCAAATTTGGAAATTATTTAATGCGATATATCTTACACTTTTTAACAGGATGTCCCCTGACTGATACTCAATGTGGTTTTCGCTTATATTCTCGCTCTTTTGCAGAGGAAATAGTTGCAAAGGTTGAACCGGGGCGATATGAAACAGAAACATGGATAATAATACTTGCACTTCATAAAAAAAAGTCTATTGGCACTATTCCTATCCCATCTATATATGAAGAAAAAAACCCTTCATCTCATTTCCGAAAAATTTACGATTCTCTACGGATACTGAAAACAATGTTTTCTATCTCTCTCAAATTATCTCGTCAAAAATGATAGGAAACACACTTCTTTCTAATTTGAATTATTTTTTTGTAAAAAACACTCGATAGATTTAACGAAATCCTTTTTAAACAAAGTAGTCAAATGAGTTCCTTTTTTTATCCAGACAACATGGCTATTCGGTAAAACTGTACTTAATTCATTAATGGTTGCTGGCAGTGGGTCTGCTGTTCCACCAATGAGAAGTATCGGCACATTGCAATCCCTTAATTCATTTTCTTTTACCTCCAATACCGTAGCACTTTCCAACAAATCTGCTATAGCATCTAAATCATTTGTCTTTCGATAATAGCAATTCGCAATTGCAACTGATACCCTTTGAAGACCCTGTTTCTTCATGCCTACAAGTTCAAGAAGTGGAGCGCAGTCCTTCTCATTTCTAATTGCTGTGTAAATATTTCTAAACTTGTTTAAGTTTTCCTCTGTGGCTTTTTCCCATCCTGCACCTCCAACTGTAACCGAATAACATCGTTCCGGATGCAAAGTCGCAAATTTCAGTGCAATAAATCCGCCCAATGAATACCCTACAATATGAGCCTTCTCTATATTTAAACTATCCATCACCCTGCATACATCTTCGACTAAATTAAGTCCATACATTTCTACTCCATGCGGTTTATCTGATTTGCCATGCCCTCTTAAATCAAAAGCAATAACATGAAAATTTTTTGATAAGCGCTGTTTAATTCCCGGTAATCGCCAATTAAGGTCTGAATTGACAAGAATCCCATGAATTAAAATAACAGGCTTCCCTTCTCCCTTTTCTGTGTAATGTAGAGAAATATCATCGCGGATAAATTCTCCTTTTTGTGAATGAAAAATAGCACAACCTCCATTCAAAAAAAGAAAAACAATTAAAATAGACCATGCAATTATTTCTATATTATCAGTATATTTTTTTAGAAACATAAATATTTAATAATCGTGTATGCCCTTCCCTTATATTATATTATGATTATGGTTCATTTTTAATCTTAACATATTCCATAAAAAGAATAAAATTTGTTTAATTTGAAGATAATAATCCTATTTTGAATTAATGCCTAAAAAAGAATACAATAAACATTGACTTTATTATTCAGGTTTTAATTATGTTATCGCTGTATTCTGTATTATCTGAAGTTTATTAGCAAAAGGTGTCAAAACTAATTAGAAAGTAAATATTTTTTATTGATATGTCTACAATAAGAAAAAGTAAAATGGATGAAACGAAGGGTAGACCTTTAAATCTTTTGTGGGCAACCGACCTTCATTTAGACCATACCTCTCCTGAAAAAGCATCTGCATTTATTAGAGAAATGGCAGATAAAAATCCCTCTCTTGCGGTAATTACTGGCGATATTTCCACTGCGGAAACGGTAGACAAGTGGCTACTATTTATGGACAGAGCATTTAAATGTCCTGTGTATTTTGTATTGGGGAATCATGATTATTATCATGGGTCTATTAAAGAAGTCCGGGAGAAAGTTCAGCAGATAACGCTATATTCTCAAAGGGTTCGTTGGTTGCAGGAACTTGGAGTGGTAATGTTAACCCCTAATACTGCACTTATTGGTTGTGATGGATGGGGAGATGCACGATTAGGGGATTTTGACCATGCAGATACAAAGATGAGTGATTATTTTTTTATTAAAGAACTTATAGGTCTTGACAGACAACAAATTAAGCGAGTAATTCAATCCATTGGAACAGAATCAGCCAATTATATTGCCCGCGTTTTACCTGAAGCCATGAATCATGCCCAGTATATCATTATTGCCACACATGTGCCTCCCTTTTCAGAGGCATGCTGGCATCAAGGTAGAAGAGGAGACGCAAAATGGCTGCCAAACTACACTTGTGGTGCACTTGGAGAAGTGATTCAGCCTGCTGCCATGAATAATATGTATCAACAATTCCTTGTCCTTTGTGGACACACACACGGCTTCGCAGATGTTCACATTCTGCCGAACTTACATATTAAAGTTGGTGAGGTAGAGTATGGCAATCCGATTATCCAGGATATTATTACTGTAAGTTGATAAACTGCATCAAAGGTTAAAATGATAAAGCATAGGGAATAGCCGATAGGCACTCTGCGATATAACGATTAACAGGGGCATTGCTATCATACCTGATAAACTGAACATGTCCATCCATATATAGAACATTACATCCGCCAGGGATATGATTGAAATAACTTGCTTTTTCGCCTGAAGCAACAATATCAAACATAGTCCATACGCTACTTTGTGCCTGTGCTCGTGCTCCAGGATTATTAATGTCTGTTATTAAAAATCTCTCAATACCTTCTCTTAATCGGTAGACTACATCTCCACCTGCATTACCATCAGGAGAAAGGTTAGATATATCCTCATCCGCGACGGCATAATTATGTGCCATTGCCCCTTGCATAGCGGTATATGCAAGTGCTCTCCAAAACTGTGCACTTCCCGTCTTTGTTGGGGCAAAGGGAGTTAAATTGGTAGTAGGGTCATCTAATTCACAACGGTCAAATACCCAACCTGTATACATATAACTATTCACAGAAAGTCTTATTCCCGCAGAATGCAAAAGATGTCCAGTCCCATCATCACACGCATAGTTGATAGTCCACTCACCCTTTGAATTTTTTAAGTTATCCACAGTTACTCGAGAATTGGAAGGACAGATAAAAATAGATGGGTCAGTTAAATATTCAGGGTATATTGTTGAAACACGCGGATTTAATCCGTAAACATAATTAGTTCCACCAGTGGGAGTCAATGTCTCGCAATCATAAAGGGGCTCCGTATTAATTAGTATCATAGGAAGCCGTTCACCTTTCGATTCATTTGAATACATCTTAAAAATGATCCCCCACTGCTTTAGGTTATTTTGACAACTTGACCTTCGTGCTGATTCCCTTGCTCGGGCTAAAGCAGGCAACAAAATTGCTGCTAAAATGCCAATAATTGCAATAACTACCAATAATTCAATTAGTGTAAAACCGCTTTTTTTCATTTTATAAATCCTTATTTTTCGTAGATTGGAAAATAATATAAAAGAAGACAAAAAAATAGATTGTGGTTATAAGAGAGGTGATTAAAATAAAGATTTAATAAGAAGGGGGACCCCGATGGCTATAAGGTTTATGAACAACCTTCAAATAGCATATTTTAGGCTTTAGAAAATTATTTTTTGCCCAATTCTGGTTTAATGCAATACATAAAAAAAGTGCGATAAGAATCAAAGGTGTAAACATTAAGATTCGGAAAGGACCTTTACCTTCCTCGCCATTAAAAGATTTCCCCCAGATGCCCGGTGCAATACCATGGAGCATTGCAATAAATAGATACACCGATAAAATTATGCTTATTGTTTTTATAAACCTGTGGTTATTTAAACTTATCGGTTGTATACTTAAATATTTTACTTTTTTTGTTTTTTTCATGGAGAAAAAAATACCCAGTAATCCTTTATAGATTTTTTAGTGTTTAAATTGTAAGCCTTTAATAAGTATTATCGCAACTTTTTGATTAGACATAGTAAAAGTCAATGCGAGAGGTGAAGGAGTTCGTTATATAATGTTATAATAATTATAGATAAAAGAAAGGAAATATAGTATGCTGTGCCAAAGGTGTCATAAAAGAGTTGCTACAATTCGATATGCAGAGGTAATTGATGGGCATGTAACAGAGATGAGCCTTTGTCCTGAATGCTTACTTGAAGTCCAGAGTAACCCAAAAGGATTTAATTTGTCTTCTGATGAAAGACAGATAATAGGACAAAAAGAGATAAAAGAAAGCAATGTTAAGAAGGCAAAAGCCCTATGTTCAGTATGTGGAACACAATTAAGTTATATTCAAGAAAAAAACAAATTAGGTTGTTTCACATGTTATAAAAGTTTTGGTCCGGAAATTGAATCTATCCTTGAAGTTATTCAAGGCGGTAGTTCTCATATTGGTAAAAAGTTAAATTATCCTAACGATGAGGAACGAGTTCAAACACAACTTCTTCTAGACGCAAAAAAGGCACTCATACGACAGGTAATTAAAGCAGAAGATTATGAATCTGCGGCTAAATTGAGAGACGAGATTTTAGATTTGGAAAAATTACTTGCTTCATGGAAAATAGGGAAAAACTGATTTATGATAATGAAAACATGGGTAAATAACAAACCAATATGGTGGAACGAAGAGGCAGTAGGTTCACCTGTTGCCGTTCTAACTGTGGGGACTCTATGCCGCAATGTCGCAGGTTTTTTCTTCCCACTTCGTATGAATGAAGAAGAAAAACAAAGACTTGAAAATTTATTAAAAGAACCTATTGCACAATTAGATGGTGTTTCGGCAGATGATTATTTAAATTTTGCAGGGGCTTCTCCGAGAGAAAATCTATTTCTGTCCGAAAGATTTTTGGTATCTTATGATTTACTTTCTGGGATTGGACATCGGGGCGCCTTTATTAGTAATGACCAGCGATTTTCAATAATGATTAACGCAGGAGAGCACATTGCTTTTCGTGTCATATTTGCAGGACTTCAAGTAGAAAGTGCGTGGGAACTATTAAATAAAATGGATAACCACATAAGTAAATCCGTAGATTATATGACAGACCCGCGTTTGGGTTTTCTTACTTCCGATTTAAACCTTATAGGAACAGGGTTAAAATTCTTTACGCTCCTTCATCTCCCCGGTTTAGCAAAAACAGGGAATATCGTGCTTTGGGAAAAGAAATTGCAATCATTAGGTTTCTATTTGAGCGGTATAAATACAGGACCTCCTCCTGATGCTCGTCCTTTGGCTATTCAAAAACATTTCATTGAACAAGGATTCCACAGTTTATCTGGTTCCCCTGTAACTGTCGGATTGATAGAAACAGTAGGCAGTTTATTTGCAATCGGGAATAAATATACATTAGGTTTTTCTGAAGCCGAGATTATTTTCTCCCTATCCCATACGGTTAATGAGATAACAAAAGCGGAATTAGATGCAAGACAAAAATTACTTTCTTCCAGTAGATTGACATTGGAAGACATAGTGGGTAGGGCAGAAGGAGTTGTGCATGGGGCGAAATTTTTAGAGTTTGCAGAGGCGATTGAGTTATGGTCTGCCTTACAATTGGGATTCTCATTAAACCTGACTTCAGAATCAATTTTCTCATTACCTCTATCATTATTATTTGAACTTCAAGGAGGACATATTCTTGTCAATTTTTCTTCTGATGACAGTAATACCGTAAAAGTAAGTCTTATGCGGGCTAATAAATTTAGAGAAATACTCGATAACAAAAATTAATACTTATTACAATTTACAATATTTGAAAATATAATCTATATGGAGAAAATAAATGTTGTGGGAACGATTCACAGAAAGAGCCCGTCATGTTATTGCAGTGGCTCGTAAGGAAGCAGTAAAACGGGGAAGTGAATATGTTCGAACAGAACATATATTGTTTGCTCTTTGCCATGAGGATGAGGGAATTGCTGCAAAGGCATTATTAAATATGGGTATAGACTTGGATCTGTTAATGCAAGAGATTGACCACCGTTGTTCCCAAGGACCTGCATTGCTGACCTCTGAAGAAATTACATACACTCCTCGTGCTAAAAAAGTGCTTGAAATGGCAGCAGAAGAAGCACACCGATTTAATCATACTTATATTGGGACGGAACATATCTTATTAGGTTTAATTAAAGAAGGGGAAGGCGTAGCTGCCAAATTACTTAACGAGTTTGGCGTTGATTTACATCGAGCACAAACCGAGATTATGAAACTCCTTGGAGAACATGGAAAGTCAGGCAAACCTGAATTCCAGGAACGGAAAAAGTCAACAACACCAGCATTAGATGCCTTTGGTCGTGATTTGACTTATTTGGCACGAGAAGGAAAGTTAGACCCAGTAATAGGTAGAGAGGCAGAGATTGAGCGTGTTATCCAGATTTTAAGTAGAAGGACAAAAAACAATCCTGTGCTTATTGGTGAAGCAGGCGTAGGAAAAACAGCAATTGTAGAAGGACTTGCACAATCAATTGTTAATGGTAATGTTCCCGATTTGCTCTTAAATAAACGAGTTTTGACACTTGATTTGGGAGCAGTTATTGCAGGAACAAAATATCGCGGACAATTTGAAGAGCGACTCAAAAGTGTGATGAAAGAAATTCAGAAAGAAGATAATATTATCCTCTTTATAGATGAGATACATACCATTGTAGGAGCAGGTGCTGCGGAAGGTGCAGTAGACGCTGCAAATATGTTGAAGCCAGCATTAGCCCGTGGAGAATTGCAGTGTATTGGTGCCACCACTGCCGACGAATATCGAAAATACATCGAAAAAGATACTGCTCTGGCAAGGCGGTTTCAAACAATTTTTGTAGAAGCACCTTCATCAGAAGAAACAATTGGAATCCTTAAAGGACTTCGTGATAAATATGAGGCACATCACAAAGTAAAATATACCGACGAAGCAATCCTTGCAGCAGTAAGACTTTCAGACCAGTATATTACAGACCGTTATTTGCCAGACAAAGCAATTGATGTGCTTGATGAAGCAGGCAGTCGTGTTCGGCTTCAAATAACAACCAGACCTAAAGAGTTAAAAGAATTAGAAATCGAAATTGAAAAAGTTTCACAAGAAAAAGAAGCGGCTATTAAACATCAAGAGTTTGAAAAAGCCGCTTCATTAAGAGACCGTGAAAGACGCCTTCAATCCCTATATGAGGAAAAGAAACAAGAATGGGAAACCCAACGCGATTCTTCTCAGGCAGTA
>DAOOVZ010000074.1:0-13579 GCA_035370665.1 Candidatus Hydrogenedens sp. | reverse complement strand
GAGCATTGTAGGTCTGAATGGCACATTGTTCACCTTTAATATTCTGGTTTAATAATGTGCGGACATACGGGTCACTTGGAGGATCATAACCACAATTTGTCATATCATACCATTGCTTTGGACTTTCCACAGGTATGCCACCTAATTGGATTATTCGCAGTGCTAACATATCTGCATGCCGTAATTCATCTGTGGCATGTTGTAAGAGTTCTGCTATAACGGCTTCTTTCATAGGTCCTTTTGCTACTTTTGCACCCAGCCAATATTGATAATAGGCAAGCCATTCATCGGAATACGCCTTGTTTAACAGGGTTAATAACTTCTCAATATCCATTTTTACTATTTCTTTACCTTTTGTTCCCATGTCTTATCCCTTTCTACTCTGGTTTAAGGTTATAATCTTTACTCGGTAAAATAATCATACAATAAAATATACCTTTTAAAAGAGAATAAATTCAAATGGAAAGCAGAGCAATAGGGATTATAAGCGACACACATGGAAATAATATCCTAATGGAAAATGTATGTTATTTTTTGAAAAATGAAAAGTGTGTAGATACTATCTATCATTTAGGGGATAACTATGAAGATGGGATTTTTTTATCCTCAATGGGATACAATGTAAAAGTAGTTCCCGGTTTATGGTGTGACCAGTTCCATGACTGGAAAACACCAAAGGTGATAATTGAAGAAATTAATCAAGTAAAGATAGCCTTTGCCCATACATTGGAACTAATACTTAAAAGTTCAGGGAAAGATTGCAATATCCAATGTTTTGGACATACGCATACCCCAATTGTTAAAGTAGAGAATAATAAGGTATTATTTAATCCCGGACAGTTAAAGAGGAATGTAGACAGAGCACAGGAAGCAAGTTTTGGTATAATCAAATTTGACATTAACTCAATTAATTTTGAGATTATATCAGCAGTAAATATACAGAAGGTTTTATGCCATTTTGAAATAAATTATGATTTCTTAAAGTAGTCAAGGTAAAGGTATAGTAAAAAAACAAATAACAAAAAATTAAGGAGAAAAATTATGAACCGATTTACACTAACTCCCATTGTTTTGAGCATGGTTGCTTTTGCGGTGCCATGTGTTGCTCAATCCTCAATGGCGCCCGAAAATTTGCGTGTTGAATATTTAACCAACTACATAGGTATAGATACGGCTATACCTCGTTTTAGTTGGATTTTGCCTGACAATGGATATAATGTTTTTCAAAAGTCCTACCAGATACAAGTAGCAAAATCTATGGATGCTCTCAATCAAAACAAGCCCGATGTCTGGGATTCAGGGGTTGTAGAGTCAGGAGAAAATGTTCATGTCGAATATGCAGGTCCTCCTCTGGAAAGTTTTACAAGATACTTTTGGCGTGTGTGTGTGACCTTTCAAAATGGTGAAACGAGCAAATATAGCGAGTCTGCATACTTTGAAACGGCTTTTCTGAATCCACAAAAAGAGATGACTGCTAAATGGATTAGACATCCAGAAAAAGATGAAGAGCCAGAAAAAGATGATAAAAGGAAAGAGTGGGAAAGAAAAAGAACTTCACCCATGTTGCGGAAAACATTTGAAATAACCAAACCCGTCAAACAAGCCCGTGCTTATGTATCAGGTCTGGGCTATGTTGAACTTCATATCAACGGACAAAAAGTAGGAGACCACATTTTAGACCCTGCTTATACCGTTTTTGAGAAGAGGGCTCTATATATAACCCATGATGTTACACCATTATTAAAACAGGGCAAAAACGCAGTAGGTATGATGTTGGGACACGGCTGGTGGAAGAAAACCTGCACTGGTTGGTTAGAACTACGGGTTGTGTATGAAGACGGTTCAGTTGAGAAGATTATTACTGATGAAACATGGAGAGCAAGCACAGGACCTATTGTAAGTGAGAGTTTATATCATGGCGAAACTTATGATGCACGACTGGAGAAAGTTGGCTGGGATACCCCCGATTATGATGATAGCCAATGGTTGCCTGTGGCTATGTCAGAGCATATTCCAGAAAAATTAGTTGCCCAGGTTATGCCGCCAATTCAGGTCGTTGAATATCTCAAGCCTAAATCTATTACTAAAAGGAATGACGGGGGACCGAACAAAGATGAGGAGGTCTATATTGTTGACTTCGGTCAAAATATGACAGGTGTTGTGAAAATAAAAGCACAGGCTCCAGCAGGAACGCAGATAAAAATTCGTCATTCAGAACTACTATATGAAGATGGCAGAATAAATGTTGAGAACATAAGAAGTGCAAAGGTAACCGATATATATATCCTCAAAGGTGAAGGTGAAGAAGAATATATGCCTCGCTTCACTCAGCATGGATATAGATATGCAGAAGTGGCAGGCTATCCCGGCGAATTGACTCCTGATAAAATCGAGGCACAGGTTTTCCATACAAACTTCCCACGCTCAGGACATTTTGAATGTGATAATCCGCTCCTAAATAAAATTAGAGATATCGTCATCTGGGCTATACGCGGGAACAATATGAGTATCCCGACTGATTGCCCGCAAAGGGATGAAAGAATGGGCTGGATGGGTGATGCGCACCTTGCAGCAGAAGCCACCATAATGACCTTTGATGCTGCCGCATATTACCAGAAATGGCTATGGGACATTGCAGATTCTCAGAGTCCCGAGGGTTATGTCCCTGATACATGTCCAGCAAATATCTGGGGTGATAAAAAAGGTTCGCCTCCATGGGCAATTGCATATCCTCTGATTACATGGTATTCATGGAGATACTATCAGAACAATCGTGTCGTAGAATTTCACTATGACAACCTTGTCCGTTGGTTTAAGGCGATGGAAAAGGATGAGAAAGATGGTCTTATGGAATATTGCCATTACGGTGATTGGGTAGCTCTGGAAAGTTCTCCTATGGAACCCATAGGCACAGGTTGTTATTACGGGACAGCAGTCGTATTAGAAGAACTCGCCGGTGTATTAGGTAAGCAAGACGATATTGAATACTTCAAAGCGAAGAAACAGAAAATTGCTGAAGCGTTCAATGCTAAATACTTTGATAAAGAAAAAGGATATTATCGTTACGGCACACAAAAAGACGGAACACCTTTAGAAGGAACACAGTTCCAGCAGATATTTCCACTATTCCTCGGAATTGCTCAGGGCGAATATAGAGACCTCGCATTGAAAAAGTTAAGAGAGGAGATAGAAGTGCACAGGAATGGTCACCTCTATTGTGGAATTTTAGGTGCTAAATATGTCTATGATGTTCTAACTGACGCTGGAATGGCTGACCTCGCATATAAAGTAGTTTTGCAGAAAGACCTCCCAAGTTATGGTTACATGATTGAATTAGGTGCTACAACCTTATGGGAATTGTGGGAATACAAAACTGGTCCTGAAATGAATTCTCATAACCACCAGATGTTTGGAAGTGTGCTTGATTGGTTCTTTGGTGGAATTGCAGGCATACGCCGTTTACCTGAACCCGGATACAAATACTTTACCATTGCACCTAAGGTATGGGAAGGACCGCTAAACTATGCTCAGGCTTATATAGACACCGTGCGTGGACGAGTCCTGTCTCGCTGGGACAAAAATCCGGATGGTTCTCTTACTATGACAGTTGAGATACCTCCTAATAGCAAAGCAAAGGTTATTGTTCCTAAAAAGGAAAACATGTCTGTTGTAGCAAAACCTGAAGTTAAACCAATTGCTTCCGAACCACTTCAGGAAATATTTGAATTGACATCAGGAACATATCAGTTTTTAGTAAAATAAATTGATAAAGAATGAATTAACAAATGTTTCAAGAAGGGGAAGTGAAATACTGTCCCACAACAAAAGAAGTATTTTTCAAACTCTATACACATAACTATAATGTTATTAGAGAAAAACTTCCCCTTCTTGAAAATTTAGACCCTGATGCTATTCACGACATACGGGTTACTTCTCGAAGAAATCGTGCCCTACTCCGTGAATTTAAGAATTGCATCCCGCCAAAGGTAAGAAAAAAATGTAATAATGAAATGAAAAATGTAACTCAACTCCTGGGTCAGAGAAGAGAATTAGATGTAATTAGACAACTCGTCATTTCGTTAAAAGATAAAAATCCAGAAATAATTAATGATGATTTTTTGACAGGATTTATAGCCTTTTTAGACAAACAGAGGAAGGAAGAAGAGAAAAATTGTCGTTTAGCAAAAAATATTCTTGATAAATGGATAAACCTGAATATCCCCGCAAATCAGTGTCAAACTCAATTTTCAAGTAATTTCTGTATCTATTTGTATGGGAAAAAGAGAATATTTTCAAAAATAAAAAAGATAAACAATGCTTTTGAAATAATAAAAAATAAAAGAAAACCATTAGATGAAAACATTCATCAGTTCAGAATCTTATTAAAAAAATCACGATATATGATGGAAATATATAATAATATATATAAAGAGCCGACAGAGAGATGGTTATCTTTTTTAAAAAAAGTGCAAACACAATTGGGAGAATGGAATGATTACAGAATTTTATTAGTAAGAGTAAAAGAGTATGAAAAGGTTAATATAAATTTAAAGAATGATATAAATATGGAGAAAATTCAAAATTATATAAATAAGTTGCTTGTCCAAAAATTAGACCAATCCAAAAAAATTGTGAATGAACATTTAAATTTTTACTTCATCAATAAAACTAAAACAGAAATAAAAAGACTATGTAGCCTACATAATTGTTAAATAAACATACTATAAATATCGTTATATATGTAGATGAAGATGTTTTTGGTTAGTTTATGTAAAATATAATTAAATAAAAGGAAAGGAACGATATATGAAAAAATGTTTAATTTCTATTGTTCTTGCTGTTGTTGTGCTTTCAACAATAATACAAGGTTCAGGTTGCCAAACCTATGGAGAAGCAGGAGGATTAGGTGCCGCACTCGGTGCTGCCACAGGTGCAATTATTGGAAATCAATCTGGTCATGCCCTTGAAGGAGCAGCCATTGGTGGAGTATTAGGAGGGATTGCCGGTTTAGTTGCTCATGATATAAAAGCACAAAAGGCAAAATCTGCTAAGGAAACAGAACAACAATATAATTATCAAGCTGCTCAAGGAGAGAGGTTAACATTCGAGAGAGCAGAGGTATTGCCTAATGTAGTAATACCCGGAGATACAATAGAAACAATAATTCAATATGCACTATTAGGTGCAGGCTCTGGGACTAATGTAACTGAAACACGAAGTTTGATTAGAGGCGACCAAGTTGTGGCAGACCTATCATCTTCCTCTTTTACCAGAAATGATGGAACCTGGGTAAGTAGTCAGGAATTTAGACTTCCCCCAAATTTAGCGCCGGGGCAATATACACTTCTCTTCCGAGTTTCGACAAATCTATCATCCATTTCAGGCAGAGCAAATTTCATAGTTGACTGAAATATAAGTCCTATATGACCTATATGACCTATATGACCTATTCATAGATAAACTGTCTGCTTAGGCTTTACCCGTGTGACTGGGCAAAGTCTTCCATAAACTGTGCTAAAGCCGCACAGCCTTCATAAGGCATAGCATTATAAATAGAAGCACGGCATCCGCCCACAGAACGATGTCCTTTGAGCCCATGTAAGTCTGCTTCCGTCGCTTTAGATATAAATTCCTTCTCAAGATTTTCATCAGGTAAACGGAAAGTAATATTCATTCTTGACCGTGATTCTTTTTGTGCATGTCCCCGATAAAAACCATTGCTATTATCAATTACTTTATATAATGTATCTGCCTTCTTTTTGTTAATCTCCTCCATTTTCTCTAATCCACCTATGCTCTCCAATAACCACTTCACAACAAGTCCAATAATATATATACTCCATGTCGAAGGTGTATTATAAAGTGAATTGTTCTCTACCATCAGACGATAGTCAAGCAGCGATGGCAATTTTTCAGGAACCAAAGGCAACAAATCCTCACGAATAACTACTACGGCAATCCCTGAAGGTCCTACATTCTTTTGTGCACCAGCATAAATCAAGGCATACTTCGTTATATCTATTGGACGAGATAAGAAATCAGAAGACGCATCACAAAATAGCGGCTTATCCCCTACTTCGGGCTCACTAAAATATTCTATTCCTTGAATAGTCTCATTAGAGGTAAAATGAACATACTTCGAATCAGCAGATATGTTTAATTCCGATGATTTAGGAATACGGACATAATTTTCAGCCTTCCCTGACCAGGCTTCCCTTACATTTCCATGCTTTTTGGCTTCACCCATCGCTTTTGATGCCCATGAACCGGTATTAATATAATCTGCACTCCCTCCATTTAGAAAATTCATGGCTAACATAGAAAATTGCATTGTTGCACCACCGGGTGTAAAAATAACCTTGTATGAATCAGGCATATTTAGAAGTTTTTTGATTGAATTTTTAGCATTTTCAAGAATTTCATCAAAAACCTTTGAACGATGACTGATTTCCATGATAGAAGCACCTGCACCAGGATATACTAATAATTCCTCCTGTGCTTTAAGCAAAACAGGTTCAGGTAGCATAGAAGGACCTGCAGAAAAATTAAAAACACGACCCTTTAGCATATATATTTCTCCTATAATAGATGTTGAGAGTGGAATATGAATCCCGTTTTTAGTAAAATGAAGTCCAAAACCTATAATTTCAATAATTTTAACACATATTAAAATAAAATTTAAAGTAGAGTAATAACGAGATGGATGAAATCAATTCATATAAGCGTGAACCCATTCCCTACAATCCACAAGAGCCATTCTACAAAGGAATAGAAGCAGAAGCAGTAAAGTCAATAAAGAAAAATCCAATCCATGTTGTTCTAGACAATTTAAGGAGTGCCTACAATGTAGGTTCAATTTTTAGAACGGCAGACGCAGGAGCGGTTGAACATATATACCTCTGCGGTATGTCGGCACATCCACCACATAAAAAAATAGAAAAAACCGCTCTGGGTGCCCATGAATATGTGTCATGGAGTTATTATGAGAGGACAAAAGACTGTGTATTGCAACTTAAAGAAAAAGGGATTCCTATTGTTGCAATTGAGATTACCGAAAATTCAAAATCATTTTTTGATTATTCCTGGCAATCACCTGTGGCAATTGTATTTGGAAACGAAGTAATGGGTGTTCAAGAGAAGGTATTAAAAATCGCTGACGAAATAATTCATATTCCTATGTTTGGCTATAAAAATACCATCAATGTCGCAACCAGTTTTGGAATTATCCTCTACGACATATTAACCAAATGGAATTTTGAAAGAAAGGGAGTATAATTAAAATATTGTAATATATTATAAAAGAGAATTAACGATAGAAAAGAAAAAAAGGAGAATAAAAGGTTATGCTAATTATCTGTAGAATGTAAAGGTGAGTTTTATTATAAAGATACAGGGCTTAGCGATATTATTCCTTTATCGAGACAAATGGATGGGAAGGTATTCCTTGTCTACTGCGGCATGCCGGTCCGAACAAGGTGAAGGGAAATAAATTTTTTCTTGACAATGGTTAGAAGGGGTTATATAATAGGATTTGAGAATAAATAAAAAAAGCGGGGAAGTCATTATGAAGAAAACGCCTGGCTTTTCCCTGATTGAGTTGTTGGTAGTAATAGGGATAATAGCGATATTAGCGGTGGTTTTGTTGCCTGCGTTATCGAGGGCGAGGGAAGCAGGTCGTAGGGCAAGTTGCCAGAACAATCTGAAGCAATGGGGTCTGGTTTTCAAGATGTATGCAGACGAATCTAAGGGGAATAAGTATCCGCCAATGCAGTTGGAGATTATGCCTGTGGAGGACAGACCCAATCGGCAGGATGTGTTTGTAAGTCCGGGTCCGAATGTGCATGCAATATATCCCGAGTATCTAACCGACCCGTCTATTATTATATGTCCGTCAGATGCAAGTGATTCGGTCAATGATTTGAAGTTTGAAGAGGATACACTGTTTGGAAAGGCTGGCGAATGGAAGATAAATCATTATTTGTGGGATAAGGGAGCCATCAATTCGATTGGGGCGAGTTATGTATATTGTGGCTGGATTCTGGATAGATTAGGTAAGAATCAGGATGAACTGGAGGTTTTGGGAAATATAGGAGAGGTGGGTCCCATTATAAGTCTGTTGGGTGGCGAACATCACCTGGATAAGACATTGCCGATACAGTTTGTGTTTGGCTCGTATCAATTGGCATCGAACAATCTGGATGCGGTAGCGGCTCTGCTTGACCCTGCTGGGGCTACAGAATTGCAGAAGCAAGCATTGGCAAAAGCCATAGAACAGGATATTTCAGGACCTTTTATGCAGCAGTGTCATTGTGGAAATGGAGGTGGAAACACAATTTATAGGTTTCGAGAGGGTATAGAACGATTTATGATTTCAGACATTAACAATCCGGGTGCAAGTGCGGTAGCCCAGGGTGAGATATTTGTTATGTTTGACCAATTGGGGACTTATCGTGGCATATCTATGTTCAATCATGTTCCTGGCGGATGCAATGTCCTCTACATGGATGGGCATGTAGAATTCGTTCACTATCCTTCAAAACCACCAGTTTCAGAATCCGTCGTAAATTGTATCATGCTCATCTACTTCTAATAGGCATGACGAAAAAGTTTCTATTCTGTAAAAACAACCTATTCTTTTACAATAATTCGTTAAATATGTAATTGATTAACAAAAAGGATAGAAATTAGATTCGGGATTTTTTTATTTTGACTTTTTTGCCTATTTTTGCCGATTCATAAGCGAATATCGTTACTTCAACGGCTCGCAAACCGTCTAATCCTGTGGCAAGGGGGTCTCTTTTTTCCTGAATAGATTTTACAAAATCTTGTATCATAATCAAATCGGAATTGTCACCCCAGAAACTCCACTCTGTTTTCATTGCAAAATCGCTATAGACATTCAATTTCTGGTTGAATGCGTCCAAATAGAGCACGCCTTCTGTGCCAATAAATTCCATCGTTACATCACCCCAGGTCGGAAAACTTTTAGGTCTACTCCAACTTGCAATATGTGAGATTTGTATGCCGCCATCCATTTCCATTTGTAAACAGCCCATATCGTCAACATCAAATTTACCCTTGTGCACTTGGTTTCCCAATTCACAATAAACATCGTTAAATTCTTTTCCTAACATCCATCGGAGCAGGTCAACCACATGGACAGTATGGTCCATGACAGCACCACCACCAGAAAGTTCTTTTTCTGCAAACCAGCCGCCGGGATATGTGCCATTATTTGTGCAAGAAATAGAAAGAAGCGTTCCTAATTTTCCAGATTGAATGTATTCCTTTGCCTTTACAATAGAGGGAATAAACCTGCAAGGAAATGCAATTCCCAATCCAACGCCTGCTTTTTTACATGCTTGTATTATAGATGTAGCATCTTCAATTGTAGTAGCAAGGGGTTTTTCGCAAAGTATCCATTTCCCTGCCACTGCTGCTTTCTCAGCCAAATATTTGTGCTTTGCATTTTCAGAAGGAATAATCACACCCTCTAAAGGCAGAGATAGGAACTTATCTATGTCAGCAACATATTTAGAATTGAATTTTTTGCTTGCCTCTTTACCCCTATCCGGAGAATCATCCCAGATAGCCGTAAATTCAACCTCGGGTAGTTCATTTAGACATTGGGCATAACTATATGCGTGTAGGTGAGCAAAACTCATGATTCCAATTTTAACCATTTCTATCTCCTCCTATAAATTCACAGGTTGTTTTGTCTTTGCCGATTTTAAACAAGCATCTACAATCTCTACTGCTTTTAAGGCATCTACTATAGATACTTTTGGCTCTTTATTATTCTGAATCCAGTTTATAAAATCTTCCCATTCTTTTTGGTATGGACTTTTTGCTACAGGGCTTTCAGGAACAATTGTTCCAACTGTTTGATTTTGATTCCTCTGCTGTAATTCAAGTGAAGTTTCCTTATTGTCATAATATATCAATCCGTCAGAGCCACATACTTCTACCTTAACATAAAATCCGGAGGGATGTGCCCATGAACCGATAAGCAATGCCAATAATCCGTTTTTCATACGCACTGTGACTTGTGAATAATCTAATGGTGCACAATCCTTTTGAATCAAGTTTTGACAATATACCGTCTTTACCTCGCCAAATACATATCGTAGCCAGTCAATATCGTGTATCATGCAATCAAAAGTAACGCCACCGCTTAAAGAGAAATCGCTAAACCAATTCTTTGCACCTCTGGGTGGCATTCCGCCACGATACATCTTAATGAACCCTACTTCGCCAATTTTGCCTGACTTTATTTGCTCATGAAGAGATTCAAACTCATGAAAATAACGGACCACATGCCCTACAAACAACTTGGTTTTGTTCTTCTCTGCTTTTTGAATAATTGTTTTGCATTCTTTAACTGTTCTGCATAGCGGCTTTTCACAAAAGATATGTTTGCCACTTTTGATAGCCAAATCAAGCATAGGGAAATGAAGTGGCGTAGGTGTAGCGATAGCCACAATATCCACATCTTTACTTTTGACGACATCTTCCCAATTCTTTACGAACCTGGCATTAAAGTCCTTTGCTAAAGATTTACCTACCTGTGCTACAGCGTCGGAACATTGGGCAATTTTAAGTCCACATTGTTCAGCCATTGTTGCGTGTAGCCTACCCATTGTGCCACAACCAAGAAGTCCAACATTCATATACCATTCTCCTATAAATTAGTTAAAAAAATCTGACGGAAAAATTTAAAACACATATTTTTTTCCATTTTGAATTTTTTATAAACTTAATTGTAATTGAACTAACGATTGATTTTTCTTTTGCGTCTTATTATTTACATGTTGTATTAATCTTAAATCATTTATACCAAATCTTTCAATAAAACTTTTGGCGAAAGATTTATAATTGCTCTGATATGTTCGACTGACATGGTTAATGTAGAACTCCATATCCTCTGAATTCAAATACTCACATAAAAGGTTTAAGTCTCCATCAAATTTAATACAATACCCAGCATAAAAAGTATATTCTTCTCTCTCCCAGACCATAAAATTTGGTTTTAGGTTTATTGGTGATGTTAGTATTTTTTTGCCAAATGATGTATCAAGCCCCTGAGACCTACCAAAGGCATACCAACATACTGGATTTGGTTTTCCTTTGTCCCGATTGTCGAGCACTTCTTTTATTGTCTTAAAATACTTATGAGTATAAGGAAATTTTTCTTTTAATTCTTCTTCTTCAATAATTAAATGTTTATTCCCCACTTTTTTATAAGGGAAAATTATAAAACGATTTTGGTCTTCGTTAGGATTTTTTAGAACAGAAACTTTTACTATCGGTTTTAATATTTCTTTTTCAATTTTGAAACTTCTTCCATCTTTTAATCGAATTTCTGCAAACTTTTCTGTAATTATTGGATTTTTAAAAATATAGTAATCATCTGCTAATGTAGTTATCCCAACATGTATATTTGCAATCTTACCTAATGGCAATCCCCTTTTCTCAATGCCATTTAGTCTTTTAAGGGTATCATTGGAGGCTAAAATCCAATTGTTATTATTTAAGTTTTTGATGTCTATTTTGTCAATATAATCTATATTTATTTTATTGCCTTTGAATAAAGAAAAACACTTCCCTTTATGGCTTTTATTTAAAATGGTAATTAAAGAGTATGTAGTTGCATTATCAAATAACTGGTTATACTCAAAATCAATAAGTGTCTCCAATATCTGGTGATATTTTATAAAGTTTCTTAGTTTTTCACCTGCTTTTGTTTTAATCCATGTGTTTGGAGTGATATAGCCAAGTTTACCTGTTTTGTTTAAGAGATAATAACCCAGTTCAAAAAAAGCAATAAAAATATCCGTAGAACCTATATTACACAATTGCCAGGAATTTTGAATTTTCCCCCTTCTTTGTATTCCAAGATGTTGAATCCTGATATAAGGTGGATTGCCAACAACAAAATCAAAGGAATCAAAAAACTTACTAACAAAAGAATAATCTAAACTGTCTGCTCTTAAAATATTCCATTTTATTTCTTTTAATCCGTGTTTTGAGGCAATATCATCAAGAATATCAACACATTTTTTTATGGCTTTTTCATCTATATCAAAACCGAAAATGTTATTTTCAATTTTGATTTTTATTGCATCATTTCCTATCCCTGCTTTTTGAGCATCTTTAATAAACCTTATAAGTATTTCACTTAAAAAAGCACCTTCTCCACATGCAGGGTCAATGATTTTTTTATCATGTATATCATGTTTGTAATTTAAATTATCTAAAATTAATTTAACAATCCATTGAGGGGTATAAACAATACCATTAGTTTTTTTCTCGTTAGTTTTCATAATCTATGACTTTAATTTACATAATGCTATTACTTTTTCAATAAAATTTTCTATCGAGAATTGCTTTTCTACTACATTCTTTGTTTCTTCTGTTAAACATAACTCTTCAAGATTTGCAAAATAAGCATTCCCTTCAATATCAAAATCTATTATCGCCATACCTAATACTTCTGGTTTATGTGGAAAATCCATATCATTGAAAAGTTTAACATATTTCACTAAATCTCTTTCATTTAAATATTCTTTTTTTAGTTCTTCTCCTCTTAAATTACCTTTGTTTTTACTATAATAGGGAGTATTTACTCGTAAAACTAAAAAATGGGTAAAACCAATATTTACTCGTCTTATGTTTGCTGTTTCACCTAATAGATTTTCAAAATAATTATTTGAATTTTGTTTATAATTGGAAGTAACAAATTTAAAACTAATTGTTGCTATTACTTTTTCGTTTTTGAGAATAGTAATATCCAGAGTCTTTGGGTAATATTTTCCATCTAACTTGAATTCACCATTTTTACCTAACGACCTAACAGAATACCCTTCGCCTAATTTATTTTCTATAATCTCTGCAAACCATTTGTGTATAGGAATTAACTTCTTATTACTTCTTGCACCAAATTTATCGTAAGCAAGAAATGTCTCTGATATTGCTCTCAAAAATGAGTTTTTAATTTGTTCCTCTGGCTTATTCATTATTTTGAGTAGGTTAACATTTTTTCTTTTACAAACCCTTTTATATTTATATTGGCAGATAAGTTGTGTAAAATTTTCTAAATGGCGGAGGGTGAGGGACTCGAACCCTCAAGCCCGAAGGCGCCGGTTTTCAAGACCGGTGGATTACCGATTATCCTAACCCTCCACTTTATTTTTCTCATCGAGACAATATATATACATCAATTATACCCCATATTTCAAAATAACCTATTGAAAAGGCTTTAGCAATTCATCAATTATAAATGGCACATCCTCTTCTTTTACTCCACTATACCAGATTCCCTCAGGATAAACCATAATATTGGGACCATGTTCACATTTACCCAAGCAACCTGTTTTTGAAACACGGACGAATTCTCTCAAATTCCTGTCACGGACAGCCTGTTTAAGTTTAGATAAAATTTCTTCACTTTTACGCATACCGCAAGAAGGAGTTGAACTGTCTTCTCTCTTATTTGTGCATACAAAAATTATTCTTTTATAAGGTATTGGTTGTTTTAACATATTATATTTTCCTTACTTTATCTAAACTTAATATATTA
>DAOOVZ010000073.1:0-13655 GCA_035370665.1 Candidatus Hydrogenedens sp. | reverse complement strand
TAAAAGTTATTGGGTCTACATCAACAAACACAGGCTTAATCCCTGAATGTAATAATGTGTTTATAGTAGATACCCAGGTTATAGGAGGGGTAATAACCTCATCACCAGGCTTTAATCCTGCTTCCACTAGACAGAGATGAATTGCTGAAGTGCATGAAGAGACTGCAACAGCCTCTTTTGCACCTACTATTGATGCAAAATCCTGTTCAAAGGCATGAATTTTATGACCTGAAGTTAGCCATCCACTTCTTATCGCTTGTAATACCGCTTCTTCTTCCTCTTCGCCCAAAGTGGGTTTTGACAGAGGTATAAAATAGGGAGCAGTTGGTTCTCCACCTTTTTGAACAGGAATATTCCTTAATTGCTTAAACCGAAACACATTAATATACTTATCAGAAAAGGGATTTTCTTTCGGATGTTCTCCAATCCAATTTAATACTTCCTGCACACCGTTTTGTATGCTATATTGAGGGTGGAAATTAAATTGAGAAGAAAATTTATTGAACTGCACTCGAAATGTTCTCAAATCCTCATCATCAAGCACAACATCTATATATGTCCCATCAATATAAGAAGTAATTTCATTAGCAAGGTCAATAATTTTTTTGTTGAACTGATTATCACCTATATTAAAAACCTCATTATGAACCAGCCCTTGTTCTGCCTCACACAATAAACATATCGCATGAGCACAATCTCTAACATGAAGAAATGGCCTCCATTGATTTCCACCGCCTCTAACCTCAACCTTTCTCTGTAACTTTGCCATTGAGACCATCTGATTTATAGCAAGGTCAAAACGCATCCGCGGGGAATAACCAAAAAGTGTAGAAAACCGTGCTATTACAGGTGAAAAATTGTCGTATGCCATATTCCGTAGAAGACTTTCTGCCTCCTTTTTTGTTTGCGTAAATATGGACAACGGATTAGTCGGACTACTTTCATCAAGCCAATCACCACCTTTTCCATACACAGCACAGGTTGAAGCAAAAATGAATTTTCTAACACCCTTCTGACTACTTTGCCGAGCCATTTCCACAGTGCAATCTACATTTACCTCTTTTGCAGTAATAGGTGATAACGCACAGGAAGGGTCATTGGCAAGTCCCGCAAGATGAATTACAACATCAATCCCTTCAAACAAATCTGGAAACTTTTGCCAGTGCCGAATATCACCTTCAATAATCTCTACACCCTTTATTCTCAACCATTCCGCCTCTTCTGGCATTCCAAAACACATTCGGTCAAATATGCGAACCTTGTGCTTTCTCTGTAGTAATTCATTAGTCACCCAACATCCTAAATAACCAACTCCACCTGTGATAAGAATATTCATAACGATTGACTCCTGATAAAGAAAATATTTATCATTTTATCATTAAAATAAAGAAAAATCTATAAAAAGGAAAACTCATGTATTATCCCAATTCTAAATTTATAATTTCACTTTTTTTTATTCTGATATTACCGTGTTTTATTTATGGAGAAAATCTTTGCCTAAAAGAAGTGGCAGACCTTCAACCATTTGAAGGAATTCCCAATCCGTTCCAGTTCTGTAATGGAGAACAAGTAAAAAATATTCAAGACTGGCAAAACCGCAGAGAGGAAATAAGGGATATATTAGTTTTTTATGAATACGGACATTTACCTCCTTCTCCAAAAATTCAAAAATCTGAACTTGTCACAGAAGAGAAGATTTTCGATAATAAATATATATATAAGGAGTATGCTGTCTTCTATGGTCCTCCTGATTTTAAGTTAGATGTAATGATGTTTTTACCTACAACCTCGATAGAGAAACCTGCTCCTGTTATTCTGTTCATTCCTAAATTCTGGAAAGAAAATGATGATAATAAAGAGATAGCCAAAAAGTGTATAGACAGAGGTTATGCCTTGTGCCTTTATAACAAAGATGTTCTGGATGATGATAGCGGAAATAGAGACCAGATGATTTATAAATTGTATCCAGATTGTGATTGGGGCTCATTGGGTGTTTGGGCTTGGGGTGCTTTGCGTGTTTTAGATTTCCTGGAAACTATCCCTGAGGTAAATACTAAACAGTTAGCCTTAACGGGACATTCTCGCAGAGGGAAAACCGCAATGTGGGCAAGCGCAAATGACGAACGCATTCCATTAGTGATTCCTCATTCCAGCGGCACAGGTGGTTGCGGTTCCTTCAGAATCGTAGGTAAAGGTGCAGAAACACTTAAAGCAATAACGACCGATGTGGCTCCATACTGGTTCGTTCCGAGATTGAAAGACTTCATAGGAAAAGAAGACAGATTGCCTTTTGACCAACATTTTTTGAAAGCACTTATTGCACCTCGTGGACAATTGTCTCGCGAATCATTAGACGATTTGTGGGGGAATCCAATGGGAACACAAGCAATGCACGAGTATACAGTTCCTGTATATGAGTTCCTGGGTGTCCCACAAAATATTGGAATACATTTTAGAGAAGGAGGACATGCCTTACAACCTTCTGATTGGGATGTTGTGCTTGATTTCGCAGATTATTTCTTCTTCAAAAAGAATCCACCAAAAGGACTTAATGAATTACCATTCAAGGATATTCCAAAACCTAACTGGTCTGCCCCAAAAGACAATCAATAACAACAAGAGAATAAAAAGAGTTAATAATGCGATTTGGTGTTACACCAAAAAAAGAACAAGACCTTTTGCAACGAATGGAACAATTAGGGATTGCAGAAAAAGACTTAGAAGAACAATTCATTTCTGCTCGAGGACCTGGTGGACAAAAAACAAATCATACATCAACCGGCGTATATATAAAACATATCCCTTCTGGAATTGAGGTGAAAATAGATACATCTCGTTCTCAATCAATTAATCGTTTCCTTGCGAGACGAAGGTTATGTGAATTACTAGAACTAAAAAATTTTGGCAAACAATCAGCCATAGCAAAGAAAATAGAAAAAGAAAGAAAACAGAAAGAAAAACGAACCCGCCGTTCACAAAAAAAATACCAAAAAGAAACATCCGAATTAAAAATTGAAGATATATAAAAATTAATAGAAAAACCTCACTAAACAAATCTCTTTAAAATAAACTTACCTATATATTTAGTTTTCTGTTTGACAGATAAACTGCCAGAGCAACAGGTAAAACGAATAGTCGGTAAAAGAATAACTGTTTATTTATTCAATCGTTATGAATTATTGTAAGAAGCAAAAAATATTCTTCAGATATTCCTTATTTTAATAAAAATCTTTTTAATATATATTGACTATAAAGGATTAATTGTGTATACTATATATAGTATACAATATATAGTTTATAACTGCTAGGGTTTTTATCATTGAACAGAGTCAAACGAAAAATACATTTTGTCGGCGTCGGCGGAATTGGCATGAGTGGGCTTGCTGAAATCTTGCTGAATCTCGGCTATGAAGTCTCAGGCTCTGACCTCAAAAGTTCTGAAATAACAAATAGATTAATTACTTATGGATTGAAATTTTATGAAGGACATTCACTTGCTAATATTAGTGACGCAGGTATTGTTGTCCGTTCTGCCGCTGTGCCAGATGATAATGTAGAAATTGTAGCGGCAAAACGACTCAGTATCCCTGTGATTCATCGTAGCGATTTATTAGCAGATTTGATGAGACTCAAACCTCATGCAATAGCAGTTGGCGGAACGCATGGTAAAACTACAACTACCTCAATGATTGCTTCTTTCCTGGAACATGCGAATATCGGCGCCACGAGCATTATTGGCGGCATACTTCATCGCAGCGGAACAAATGCACGATGGGGAACAGGCGATTATCTAGTTGCTGAAGCCGATGAACACGATGGCTCATTTTTACGGTTGCACCCAACGATTGCAGTTGTTACCAGTATTGATGCAGAACACCTGGAATATTACGGAACATTAGACCGCATTAAACAGGCATTTACAGATTTTTGTAATAGTGTGCCTTTTTATGGCTATTCTATCCTTTGCATGGATGACCAAAATATAAAATCTATACTTCCAGAAATTGAGAGTGTTTGTATCACTTATGGACTCGATGAACAAGCCTCATTAAGAGGGGTTGATATTAAAATAGAGGTACCTGAAAAAAGTAGTTCTGTCCGCGATTTTCTTGCCAGAATAAAAACAAGGTTCACAGTAGTAAGTCAGGATGACCGATTAGGCATTACAGGAAAGTTGGGTGAATTAGTAATACATTCGTTAGGCATTCACAATATCCGTAATGCTCTGGGTGCTTGTGCTGTTGGTATCTGTCTTGGCTTACGATTCGGATTGATTGCTGATGGACTACGCCAATTTGAAGGAGTTGAAAGAAGACTCCAATTATGCGGAGAACAAAAAGGAATTGCAGTTATTGAAGATTATGCGCATCACCCTACTGAAATTGCCGCTACGATTGAGGCTATACAGTGGTTAAAACCAAAACATCTTATAACTGTTTTTCAACCTCACCTTTATAGTAGAACAAAATTTTTTACAGATGAATTTGCAAAGATTTTATCAAAATCTTATATGGCAATAATAACTGATATTTATGCTTCACGCGAAAGTCCCATTGATGGGGTAGATGCCAATTTAATTGTAGATTCTGCACATAAACAAGGCTTTGAAAATGTCTTTCTCGTCAGAGACATGTATGAAGTGCCAGAGTTTCTAACAAAGAAATTAAACCCCGGAGATGTAGTCCTTATTCTTGGAGCAGGTAATATTAATAAGATTGCGGAGCCACTTCTAAAAAAAATACAGGAGGTAATAACAAATGGCTAAAATGCAATTAGTTTCTCCCCCTGTTCAAGGGCGTCACTACAGAAAAAATAAAAATAAAAATAAAATTGTTTTTATATTTAAAGCTATTTTGAGAGCCGGACTACTTTCTGTTGTCATAATTATATTACTATTTATTACTCTGCTTATATTGATAATTATCAATAGCCCCGGATATAAGATTAGAGAAGTCCGTATTGAGGGCTTAAAGTATTTTTCAATCAGAGACATGGAAGAAAGTATAAATATTCTTAAGGAGAATGGAATATTAACAATAACAGATGAAAAAATAAGAGACACACTGCTCAAAATCCCATTTATCGAAGATTGTAGTATTAACAAAGACTACAAACAAAAACTTATTACCATTTATGTCAAAGAACTTGTTCCTTACGCCACATTACTTGTAGAAGATAAATTATTTCTTATATCACATACAGGAAAAATCTTAAAACAAATTCATAATGTTAAAGAATCTGTAGGTCCTTTGATAACAGGCTTAAAGCAGAAACATACAATAGAACCCGGAACATACCTTGACGATGAAGGGCTATGGTCTGCTATGGAATTCTGGTATGAATACAATCAAGTGCCGAAAAATAGAACCATTAACCTTTCTGAAATTGTTATTGACACATCTGAAAATCTAATGGTATTTTTCGATGAAGTTCCTTGCGAAACACGATGGAAAAGAGAAAATTTAAAACGGCAACTTCAAAATTTTGCTCTTGCTTTAAACAAGGTGGATTTGACACGATTTCCTTGCAAAGAATATATAGACCTTCGTTTTAATGATGACATTATTTATAAATAGAGAAAAAAGGATAAATAGGTATAAGTATAAAATTATAAAAATATAACATGGGCATAGTCCCGGAGGATAAAAAAATGAGCCAAAGATTCACACTTATTAATCCAGATGATTTTGACCAAAATAAAGATGCAAAAGAAACTGAAAACAAATCCCCAGCAATTCATGGTTTTTCAGGTGTTATGCCGGGTCAAGAAGAATTCCCAGGCAAAAAAATCCTTATAAAAGTTTGTGGCGTAGGTGGAGGTGGGGGAAACGCCGTAGAAAGGATGATAAAGCAAAAAATGGAAGAAGTGGATTTCATCACGATTAATACAGATGCACAAGCATTATCCCAGTCCAGTGCACCAATAAAAATACAGATTGGTGTTAAAACTACAGGTGGTTTAGGAACAGGTTCCAAACCAAAAGAGGGTGCCTGCGCTGCGGACGAAGACCGAGAAGCCATCCGTGAAGCATTACAAGGTGCACACATGATATTCCTGACCGCAGGGATGGGTGGTGGAACTGGAACTGGTGCCACACCTATTGTAGCACAAATAGCAAAAGAACTTGGGGCACTCACCGTAGCCGTTGTTACTTTCCCATTTAAATTTGAAGGACCTAAAAGAACAAATGATGCTTACAAAGGTATTGAAAATCTAAAAGAAAGTGTAGATGCCTTGATTGTAATTCCCAATGACCGTGTCGTTGCCTTAAAAAACTTAGGAGTAATAGAAGCCTTCCTTAAAGTAGATGAAGTGTTACATAACGGAATTAGAGCCATTACAGATTTGATTAAAATGAAACAACTAATAAACATAGACTTTGCTGATGTCCGCACTATTTTACAAGGTAGCGGTAGAGCACATCTTGGGGTCGGCTTTGCCCGCGGTAATAAAAGAGCCGAAGAGGCTGTCCACCGTGCCATTGAGTGCAATTTTCTGGACAGTAAAAGTGTAATCGGCGCCAAAGGCTCTATACTAAATATTCACGGCGGCTCTGATATGAAAATAGATGAGGTATTAGTCGCAGGCAACGAGTTGCGAGCAATATTAGGAACTGAAGCAAATATTATATTAGGGGCTATGGTTGACGAAGAAATCCGTGAAGAAATATGTGTAACTGTCATTGCAGCAGGATTTCCAGATGGACAACAAACAAACGATTTCATACCTAAAACAATTACCAATATTCCAGATGAAAACCAAACACATCCTGGGGAAATAGAACCCACTACTTCTTTTGAAAAAATCCCACAGAAACAAACTCCCACTTCTGGTATAATAAATGAAGAAAATAATGGCGAACTTTTCCCAGAAGAAATATTGAAAAAGACAGAAGAAAACAATCAAAACAAAAAAAATGAGAAACCGACTCTGGATCCTGTTCCATCATGGTTCCGTAAATATGTAAATCCAAAATCAGAACAGAAAAGACAAAAATAAGAATGAGCACTTCCCCAGTTCGAAATGAATTTACCAAACTTCTACAGAGGTCAGTTCAAAAAGATGCTTCCGACATACACCTAAAAACAGGAAGCCCTCCATACTTCCGTATTAATGGAGAATTAGTTCCCGTAGGAGAAGAAGCCATCTATCCAGAGATTATTTCGCAAATATTAAATTTTATGTTGAGTGATGAACAATTGCGACTCTTTTCGCAAAAAGGAGATTTAGATTTCGCCTATTCAGAAAAAGGGATTGGTCGTTTCCGTGTAAATGTTTTTCGTCAACGAGGCACAGTCTCCTGTGTAATGAGAAGAATTAAAACACATATTCAAAGTTTTGAAGAATTACACCTACCTCCTCAAATTGTTCGTTTTACAGAACTACAACGAGGTTTAATTCTGATTGCGGGCACTACTGGTAGTGGAAAATCCACAACCCTCGCCGCAATTGTAGAATATATAAATCAGACACGACCCTGTCATATTATCACCATCGAAGACCCTATTGAGTTCGTGCATGTGGACAAAAAAGCAGTAATCAATCAGCGTGAAATTGCTATTGATACCCACGATTTCAATTCAGCCTTAAAAACTGTTATGAGACAGGACCCAGATGTAATAGTTGTCGGTGAAATGCGAGACCATGAAACATTCATGGCAGCAGTCAGTGCCGCTGAAACAGGTCATCTCGTATTCAGCACATTACATACCACTAACATTATGCAAACAATAGACCGAATTGTTGATTTCTTTCCTGCTCATCAACATGACCAGGTACGTTCCCAATTATCTATGAACCTAAAGGCAGTTATGTGTATGCGACTTATTCCTCAAGCAGATGGCAGGGGTCGAGTACCAGCCTGTGAAGTGCTGTTTAATACACCAATTGTCCGTAAACTCATAAAAGAAAATCGTGTCGCCCAGTTAGATACTGCCCTTCAACAAGGGAAAGAAGAAGGAATGCAAACCTTTAACGACAGCCTTTTCCAATTAGTGAGAAGTTCTCTCATCACTGTTGAGATGGCGATAGACATGTCAGACAATCCAGAAGAATTACAAATGATGCTGCAAGGAATACGACTAAGTTCAAAACGCGGAACTATCCTTAAATAAAATAAGTCATATATCTCCTATATGGCTTATTAGGAGATTATACAATTGCAGATTTGTAAATCTGGGCAGTTTCTGTGATAAGTGAATAATTTTCACTTGCAAGAAGTGTCTTACTTACCAGATTTCCACCAATACCCAATGCAACTGCACCTGCCTCTAAAAATTTGCGAGCATTATCTTGATTAATTCCTCCTGTGGGCACAAGTGGCAATTTTGGCAAAGGTCCAAGTACCCCTTTAATATATTCCGGTCCACCAACACTTGCAGGAAAAAGTTTAACAAAATCCGCTCCTGTTTGCCATGCGTTTAATAATTCAGTTGGAGTAAAACCTCCACACATGCTAACAACGCCATAGTTCCTTGCCATAGTAATAACTTCTGGGGATAAGGTCGGCGTAACTATAAAATCTGTTCCTGCAAGAATTGCTAAACGGCATGTAGTCGCATCTATCACCGTCCCTGTTCCAATCAAAATATCATTTTCTTCCCATTCCTTTTTCAAACTTTCAATAATGTTCAGTGCATTGGGTGAGGTCATCGTAATCTCTATACAACGAATTCCACCTTTATATAAAGCATGAACCGCCTTGAAAAATAACTCCTGCTTCAAATCTGCACGAACGACCGCAATAATCTTTTCCGTTCGTATAAATTCCACAATTTCTCCATGCTTCATAAAAATTCCCCTTCAAAAAAAATACTTATTCAAAGAATCCAGCCTTATTTCGAACACGCAATCGCAAAGCGTTCAAGCGAATAAATCCTGTTGCATCTGTCTGATTATATGCCCCCAAATCTTCTTCAAATGTGCTAATTTGTGGGTCATATAAGGACTTTGCTGCCTTTCTGCCCACAACCATACATGAGCCTTTGTATAATTTCAATCGAGCCGTGCCTGATACATCTTTCTGGCTTTCATCTACAAACTTATTAAGTGCTTCCATTTCCGGTGAGAACCAGAAACCATTATAGATAAGTTGTGCTATTTTAGGTGATAGTTGGTCACGCATAAGCATTACCTCACGGTCCATTGTGATAGATTCAACTGCACGATGTGCCGCGTAAAGGATTGTTCCCCCGGGTGTTTCATAAACTCCCCGTGATTTCATCCCTACAAAGCGATTTTCAACCATATCTACACGCCCTATCCCATGCTTCCCACCAAGTTCGTTTAAATGTGCAAGCAATACCTCTGGCTCCATATCCTTGCCGTTAACAGCCTTTGGATAGCCCTGTTCAAATTCTATTTCAATATATTCAGGTTTATCTGGTGCTTTTGTTGGGTCAGTAGTTAGCACAAACATATCCGCAGGTGGCTCCATCCAAGGGTCTTCCAATATTCCTCCTTCAAATGATATGTGAAGTAAATTGCGGTCAGAAGAATATGGCTTACTCTTAGATGCAGGAACAGGGATACCATGCTTCTCTGCATAATCAATCATTTTCTCGCGACTGTTCAAAGTCCAACGTGGGTCACGCCATGGCGCTATAATTTGGACATTTGGCTCAAACGCCATATAGGTTAATTCAAACCGAACTTGGTCATTGCCTTTACCCGTTGCTCCATGTGCAACGGCATCTGCGTTCTTCTCACGGTAAACTTCAATCTGTGCCTTTGCAATCAGGGGACGAGCAATACTTGTGCCCAACAAATAACACCCTTCGTAGATGGCATTTGCACATATCGTCTTATAGACAAAATCACGAACAAATTCCCGTTTGAGGTCTTTCACAACCGCATCAATGGCACCTGTGGCTAAGGCTTTCTTTCTTGCCGCTTCCAATTCCTCTCCCTGCCCAATATCGGCTATATATGCAATCACTTCCGCATTAAAGGTTTCAATAAGCCAACGCATAATAACAGAAGTATCTAATCCTCCAGAATATGCTAAAACAATTCGCTTCGGTTGCTTTTCCATAACTCTAACTCCTTGAAAATTTAGGGTAATCTTAATTATATTTCGTCAAAAATAATGACCCTTATTATAATTGATACAGTAAATACTACTACACTCTTTAAGGTATATCTTTATAAACCCAGATAATCAAAGATAAAAAACCTTATTAATTAGATTATTTTTTTAGATATTTCTGTTTAGTAAATTTAAGCAAGCATAACTCTACGAATAATTTTTTGTGTCTCTGTTGCGTCAAGAGTCCTTTGAGCCTTATGCAATTCTGGCGAATCCAACTTTTCCAATTTTTTGTCTAGAATTGCTATGTTCCCAATGGCAATCTGTAAAGCATATACCGCTTCCATTCGGTCAGAACGCAAATCCAAATTGATATATCCCTTGTATTTCGTATATTTCAAATAGAAAAGCGTTTCAAGCAATTCCCACAAGTGATAACCGCCTGGAACAAGTAAATCGTCTGATAAAGAAGTTGTATCATTCAAATATACCTGAAACAATTTCCCCGCACGCGCAATCTGGGATATAGATTCCGCAGGAATTTCGCCCGCCATCAAGGCATGTGAAAAACTCAATGCAACGCCTATATTTTTCATGGCAATTTCCTGGCACATAGCAAGAGCCCTTCCTGCACACGATACCGAAATAAACTTACGAGGTTCACGGGGCTTATATAAAATTGATACATTAACATCTGGTGATGCAAATTTAGCAATCGTCTTTACCGATGATATAATCGTGCCCCACTGATTCAAATAATCTACTTGAAATGGATAGTCAGAACCATCTGTATACAAACGAATCACTACTTCCGTTGTTCCCAATCCCCTTGCTGTTTCCACTGCTTTACGACCTTCATCAATAGCTGCACTTCGCATCTTTGGATTTGGATGTCCTAAAGCACCCAGCGCATATTTTCTACTTTCTGAGAAATCCACAGATACAGCAGAGCATACAAGTCCATAATCTTTTAGCATTCGCTTAACTGTTTTTACAGGAAGGTCATTTGTAACATCTGTATGACGAATCTCTATTGCTTCAATCCCTTTCAGTTTAGATAAAACGGCTAATATTTCTGTAAACCGTACAGGTTCACGATAACCCTCCTTACAGTAGCCATCGTAAACATTATCAAAAATACCCAGAGTCGTTGAAAAACGAAATGCCGTCATCTTAACATCCTTATATTAATTAAGATATTTGATTTTGATTAAAAAAAAATATTAAAAGAAACTCAATTATACACTAAATTTAAATTTTTGTCAATACTTAATTTTTTATCTTTTCCCTCACTATAATGTGTATACATCTTACTAAACTTTCTAGATTATTAGAAAAATCCTTCGGAACATAATCTATTAAAACTATGTTCCGAAGGAGGGAAACTACATTATTCTATATTATTATGCAACAGGCTCAAAGCCTTCACGATAGTGCTCACGCTTAATAAGTTTGTTTGCTTCATCGTCCTTGAATTTCAAAGCACTGGGGTCAAATTCTAATGAGCGCCCCATTCGATAAGCAATATTACCAATATGACAATGCGCACAGGAAATATGCGCATCATAGGGAGTCATGGGTAGGTCTTCTTCTTTGCGTGAGCGAATGGCACGGAAGAAATGATCCCATTTGTCAAGTTTTTCAGGTAAAGGTTCATTAACTGGAATAGGTTTTTTATCCTTATACTCGAAGAAACCTTTACTACGCACATAGTAACCTGTTTCTCCGAAAAAACTATCTCCACAATCACCGCCATCTGCTTCTTCAAAAGAGCCTAAGTTACGAACTTCAAAGGTTAGCATAGAACCATCTTCATAAGTAAATGATGTTGCCTGTGTATTTGGAGTTTCAGCGTCGTCTTCCCATACATACCTGCCACCGGTGCTGTATACTTTTACTGGTAATCCGCGATTATGTCCCCAGCAAGCGATATCCATCTCGTGCACACCTTGATTGCCAATTTCGCCATTTCCATATTCCCAGAACCAGTGCCAATCATAGTGGACATAAAGTCCAGGCTTCTCTTTGCGGTCTTTATTCTTCATGAATGGACGGTCAGGCGAAGTGCCCTGCCATAATGTCCAATTTAAGTAATCTGGCGGGTTTCCTGGTTCTCCATGCCCAATTGCAAAACGATTTCCATTCTTATAAACATAGCCACGAGAATGCACAATCTTACCAATAAATCCTTTATGGATTAAACCAATATCACGAATTAAGGTGGGGTCGGAACGATATTGTGTTCCGTGCTGCACGATACGATTGTATTTCTTTGCCGCTTCAACTACTTGTGTTCCTTCCCAAATATTATGTGATAAAGGCTTCTCTACATATACATCTTTGCCTGCTTTACATGCTGTGACTGTAACTAAGGTATGAAGATGGTTCGGCGTAGCTGTTGTTATTGCCTGGACATTGGGGTCTTGAACGGCTTCCCTAAAATCTCCATAAGGCTTGGGCGCTTTACCCTGTTTACTGGTTACAGTTTTTACATTCCCTTCCAGAACCCTCTTATCTACATCGCATAATGCAACAATTTCTGCATCATTCGTTTTTTCAAGAATATCCTTTATATGACTTCTACCTTGACCATTGAACCCAATTACGCAAATACCAATGCGTTCATTTGCACCAAATACCTTCCCCGCAGCCATCGTTCCAGCCACGAGAACAGCAGTGCTTTTCAAAAAACTTCTTCTCGTTAACGGTTTCATACGATAATCTCCTTTGTTGTATTGTTCTAACATACACAGAATAAATAATTATACTAAATAAGATTGACTATTTTCATTTCATTTGGTTTCAAACTATTGTGGAAAAAAATGTAGGAATAAGGTCTCACCATTACCAAGTGATAGCAATAATGTTTCACGCTCAAACCATTTTTGCTCAGGTTGAAATAGATTTTGAATGTTCAGAAATTGGTTAAATTGTAGAATGCGGTCTCCAATCCCTTTGGTGTGTATTACTAAAATGTTATTTCCAACCAATAGATTATCCGGCGTCTCTATACTTCCTTCTGCCACAGCCGTAGGCACTTCTAAAATAGAAAGAATCTCTCGCATAATAAGGTAATTTACAGTTGGCTCAGCATAGAAAACAGAGACCCATTTATCATTAATAGTTTTAAGTGCAATACTTGGTTTCCCATTAGATTGATAACGGGTAATAACATCAGCATTCTCATCTTCGATATAAAACAATGGGGAAAGAGACAAATTTTCTCCAAAGGAATCATTTTTATTCAACCAACGCCCATCTAAATCCATAGTAGAACCAGAGACAGCGTCAGGACTGGTCAGTTTGCAATTTATTTGAGTTAGCAATTGAACTGTTTCTGTATCGTCCGATGTTTTTCCCCAGCCAGGTGCATAATACCAGAATACAATTGATTTATCTGTCTCAAAAATGTGGTGTAAAATCTGGACTTCGCTCTCATTAGGCGGATATAAATTGAAAATAAAATAAATTAATTTTTTTGGGATTCGTTCATCAAGCAAATCTTGCATTAGATAGAATTCCACAGGTAAGCCAATTTTCAATAGTTGGTCTCTGACATTTATTATATTTTTTGAAAATAGTTCAATCCCTTTAGGTGAAAGCGTATGCATAGCCTGTTCATCAATT
>DAOOVZ010000072.1:0-13657 GCA_035370665.1 Candidatus Hydrogenedens sp. | reverse complement strand
TGGATATTTATCGTTTATGGAGACCCACTCCATTGAGACGGGCTTATCGTTTAGAGAAAGCCTTAGACACACCTGCTAAAATATTCTACAAGAATGAAAGTGTAAGTCCATCGGGAAGCCATAAGTTAAATACGGCTGTGGCACAAGCATATTACAATAAAAAAGAAGGTATTCACGGTTTGACGACAGAAACAGGTGCAGGACAGTGGGGAACCGCCTTGTCTATTGCATGCAGTATGTTTGATATGACCTGTATCGTATATATGGTGAAAGTAAGTTTTAAACAAAAACCATATAGACGAGTGTTGATGCAGACTTATGGTGCAAAAGTCATTCCAAGCCCTAGTCACACCACTCAATTTGGTAAACAGGTATTAAGCAAAAACCCAAATAATAAAGGGAGTTTAGGAATAGCCATATCTGAAGCCATTGAAGTAGCCGTCCAAAGCGGGGGGAAAATGAAATATACATTGGGCAGTGTATTAAATCATGTGCTATTACATCAGACCATAATTGGTGAAGAAGCCAAACTACAAATGAATAGCATTGGAGAATATCCCGATATAGTTATTGGCTGCGTAGGCGGTGGTTCTAATTTTTCTGGACTCGCATTCCCTTATGCTCATGATGTCCTGAAACAAGGTAAAAAGATTAAATTCCTGGCAGTTGAACCTACAGCGTGTCCTACTATGACACGTGGCTTATATTCTTATGATTTTGGTGATACTGCTGGACTAACACCTCTATTAAAACAATACACACTGGGACATGATTTTATGCCACCAGGTATACATGCAGGAGGTTTAAGATACCATGGAATTGCGGCACAATTAGCACACTTGATACGCCACAATATAGTAACACCAGTTGCTGTATTACAAAACCCTGTTTTTGAAGCAAATATCCTATTTGCCAAGTGTGAAGGGATATTACCTGCGCCCGAAAGTGGACATGCAATTCGTGTGGCTATTGATGAAGCGCTCAAATGCAAAGAAACAGGTGAATCCAAGACTATTCTGTTTAATTTAAGTGGTCATGGACATTTTGATATGTCAGCATACGAGGCATATTTGAATAAGAAACTGCGTGATTATAAATTGAGTGAACATATATTAAAGAAAGGATTAGAAAGTGTCCCTCCAGTAGAGTGAGTATTTACCACTTTCTAATTGGTCTATTACTGTTATTTTAAGAAAATGTATCTTAATATAAATGCAAATGCGACAAGATACATCCATATATTTACATCACGATATTTTCTGAATATGCACTTTACAATGACATAAGATACGCAACCAATACTTATACCTTCTGTTATTCCATATCCAAAAGCCATAAATACAATTGTTAAAAATGCAGGCAAGCCTTCGGAAATGTCATTCCACAAAATTCGCTTTACACTGCCCATCATCAGAAAACCAATAATGATTAGTGCAGGTGCCGCAGACGGATACATACTGATATGCGTGCCTTGCATGCCCATCTGTTCATAATATTGTGGACCGACATCATAGCCGAGAACAGATAAAAATGGAACAAGTGGTATGGTTAATATAAAACAAATCCCGGTAATAAGTGCGGCAAAACCTGTTCTGGCTCCTACTGCGATGCCTGCCGCACTTTCTACATAACTGGTTACTGTGGATGTCCCACAGACCGCACCAATACAGGTGCTAATTGCATCGGCAAGAAATGCACCTCCTGCCCGCGGCAATTTGCCATCCTTCATAAGTCCCGCTGCATTTCCTACACCTACCAGCGTCCCTACGGTATCAAATAAATCGAGGAAAAAGAAAATAAATATGGCAGGTATAGCCTCTTTCCATTTTTCAAACAATGGATAAAAATCTAGTTCAAAAAAAGTAGAAAACGAATAGGTTAATTCAGGCTTTGTCCATGGAATAACCCCAAGAACAAGATAAGCAATAGACGAAAAGAAAATCCCCACTAAAATTGCACCTGTAAATTTAATACTTTGCAGAAAAAGTATTAATAATAAGGAGAGAATCGTAATTAAAGGTATTGTTCTTGTTAAACTTCCCACTGATACCATTGTCCCTTGATTCAATACGATAAGTCCTGCCCATTGAAGTCCGACAAAAGTGATTAGCATACCTATTCCTGCGGGTATTGCATTTTTCAGACAATCCGGAAATATCTCAATGATTTTTTCTCTCGTCCTGAATAAGGACAATAGAACAAACAAAACACCGGATATAAATACTATTGCTAACGACGACTGCCATGAAAATCCCATACCTAAACATAAGGTAAATGTGAATAAGAAATTTTCGCCCATTCCCGGCGCCAATGCAATCGGATAGTTTGCAAAAAAAGCCATAAGGAAGCATGCAATTGCAGAGGATATGCAAGTCGCAAGAACCACAGAGCCATAATCCATACCTGCAATAGAAAGAATTGCAGGCTGGACAAAAACAATATAACTCATCGTGCAGAAGGTTGTGATACCCCCAACCACTTCCCTTTTTACATCTGTATCGTTCTCTTTTAATTTGAAAATTTTATCAAAAATCAAATACATTTCTTTTCCCCTTGTTTAAATATTTTTTTATATTATTTTCAAACGACATAATACCTTGCTTGTGGTAATAGCAAAAAGTTCATCACTCCACTCCCAGTTTCTTTCTGATTCATCATAAATTACAAGTATATTTGTTAATTCCTCATCCTTGTTGGAACGGATAGGGACAAGAATAAAAGAATCTACATTCAATATATTTGCCCAATGGCTGGAACGATAATCTTGTTTTGCAGACTTTATACAAACGGATTCTGACCAATAAAGATTTTCAATCAAAAATTTACTATCCTCTATGGAACAAAAGACAGCAGGTATTTCTGGAATTACAAATACTGGTGATAAAACACCTTTGTCTTTGTTTATTTTCCAGATACCCACTCCTATTATGGACAAAGTATTCCGAAGGATTTCTAAAATGTTTTGAAGTTTCTCACTATCAGAATAGTTTGAATCATTTGCGATTCTTATAACATCTTTTAAGGCAAGCATTAACCCCTGAATTCTCATCTTTTCCTTCGTGTTGACTTCCATTTGTTTTAAGTAATATTGATTTAACATATCTATCTGACGCTG
Organism: Candidatus Hydrogenedens sp.; assembly: GCA_035370665.1. Classification (GTDB taxonomy): domain Bacteria; phylum Hydrogenedentota; class Hydrogenedentia; order Hydrogenedentales; family Hydrogenedentaceae; genus Hydrogenedens. The sequence goes on along the minus strand of DAOOVZ010000072.1, from coordinate 10,542 downwards.
TAATCTTATATTTTCTCTATATAAACTACTTATTGATTCAATAGGTATCCCTCCTTTCCCGGTATTCGAAAAGATAAATACATTTTTATCCGATTCGCTTGCTAATAGGTTCATACCCATCAAATCATCTTTGACTATCTCATTATCAGAAAGGGTCGTTTCATCTTCATTAAGGTTAAAAGACCATGATTTCCAGAAATATAGAATTGAGTAAATTTTATTCATCAAGATATTGAATTCTAATATTAGAAATTTAATAGGCGGCTCCTGATTTTCAATTAGCGGATTTTCTAACCACTGCGAAATCTCTATTAAAGGTGCCCGAATAAAATATCCCACAATTAGAGAAAATATAATAATTACAAAAATAGATATTAAAACATAGATTAAAATTTTAATGTCTGTATTAGGTATAGGAAATGAGTAAGGGATATTGAACACGCAAATTAAAGGATAATCAAACATAAATCGGTATTCCTGAGCCACCATTGCCTCATTATATTTTTTCTCAATATAAGGGTATATAATTTGTGATTTATTTTTAACAACTCTCTGAATATTCTCGGGAAGGTTCTGAATTGAAACTGATTGCATAATTTCGCGACTGGATATGCTCTCCATCCCTAATTTACAAATTACATATTTATCACTAATTACATAAGTGTATAAAGAATAATCTCTATATATATCCGAGATAACATTTTGCAACCATGACCAATCCATTTCCCAGGAAATTACCGAAAAAGGTGAATCTTCATACCCAATAGCCATAGCGACACGCGAATGAATTCCATTTCCTTCTTTATTAATTTCAGGAGGACTAATCCATATTTTTGGGATTCCCTCTCTATTATGCGTATTCTGTTGTAAACACAGTGAAATAGATTCTTTATACCATTCTGTAGTCGTCATGGATTGGTCTATCGGGACTTCCTCACTTTCTTCTTCTAACATTTGCATTCCATCTTCTGTCCATACCGCTTGCTTCTTTATGAACCCTTTCTCCCCTAATGATAAAGATATAGTTTCCCAACCTGAAGATGTCGGAGAAATTTTATACTCAAACTTATTCGGTAATATTAATTCAAAAGATTTAATAAAATTATTTCTATCAAGAATAGTTGTAAAAAAAATATTTAGTAGTATGCGGTCAGTCGTATTGATAGCTTTATTTTCAAGAGCCGTTTTTACTACATCTATTATTGAACACAAATTTTCGTCTGCCTTTTCAATACGATTTAATGACAGTCTATAATTGCTTTGTATATAATTATCTATACTTGTGTTGTAGTAATATAAAACATCCCTTCTCCAGGACCAGATAAAAAGAAACGAGATTATTAAAAATTGAGTCAATAAAGAAACTAACAATATTGTTTTCAACCGTATCATAAACAATTTTATCCTTTTCCTAAAATTACATATATAATATTAAAAAAAGTGAGCAAATAAAAGGAAAATATAATGATAACCTTTTTATTGATTTCGGTAAGCCTATTTAGTCAGATACAAGAGATTAACACTAACAGTCAGCCTCTTTCACATTTTAATTTCCGGGATTTTAATACTTGCTTTCAGACATCGGCAGGTTTTGACCCGTTAATAGATATTGCCTCTGATGTAGCCATAGTGTATGGAACTTCGCCAGATCTGGATAAAAGAGTTCAAAGTTGGAGAGAACAGGGTTATCGCACTGCCTATATGACAGGTATCTCCTGGGGTAATTATGGAAATTATTACATGTCTGAAAATGGGTTAAAAAAAGAAGAAATACAGACAGATAAAACAGGTAAATTGTGGATGCACGGCAACAGTACAACAGTTGGTTATAATGTGCCCACTGAAAGTTATACAGAGTATATTAAACAGATATTAATTCCACCTCTGGAAAATCGCGTTGAGAGTATTTATCTGGAAGAACCTGAATTTTGGGCTATGACTGGATGGAGCGAAGGTTTCAAAAAGTTATGGGAAAAACACTATGGTGAGCCATGGTCTCCACCTGACCAATCAATAGAAACCCAGTATAAAGCAAGTTTACTGAAACAATTACTCTATACCCATACCCTTACAGAAGTATTCAAGTTTGTAAAGGAATATGCACATAAAAATAATTTTGATGTTGGATGTTATGTTCCTACTCATTCACTAATTAATTATGCACAATGGAGAATTGTAAGTCCTGAATCCATGTTGACGAAAATGGGCAATTGTGATGGAGTTATTGCTCAGGTTTGGACAGGAACAGCAAGGTCGCAACACTGTTTCCGTGGAATCACAAAGGAAAGGACCTTTGAAACTGCATATTTAGAATATGCACAGATGGCTGGAATGGTTTTACCAGCCCAAAAGCATCTAATATTTCTTGCTGACCCTATTGAAGATGACCCAAATCATGATTGGAGTGATTATAAATACAATTATGAAAGCACGGTCCTGGCATCTCTGCTTTTTCCGGAGGTTTCAACCTTTGAAGTTATGCCATGGCCAGACAGAATCTTCAAAGGGAAATATTCAAAATCAAAGGAGGAAAAAGAAACAAAGGTCAACATTATTCCTGAATATGGCACAGAACTATTAACGGTTATTAACAGTTTGAATGATATGAGACAAAGTGATATTGAATGGATTTCCAATAATTATCCCATCGGGATAGTAGTCTCTGATACCTTAATGTTTCAAAGAGCCGAACCTAATGCAAGTGCCCCTCAGTTAAATTGTTTCTTCGGTATTGCAACGCCTCTGGTTAAAAACGGTGTTCCTATAAAATTGATACAATTAGAACATTTAACTTATCTGCAGCCGCTTCAGGATATAAAAATACTTCTTTTGACTTATGAAGGTCAGAAACCCCTGAATAAGGAATATCATAAATACATTAGTGAATGGGTCAGAAGCGGAGGTTGTTTGCTTATTATTGATGATGGCTCAGACCCTTACAATAATTTAAACAAATGGTGGAAAAAAGAAGGTTTTAATTCACCACTTAGCCATTTGGTTAAAAATTTATTTAACGACAAAGAGCCCACAGAAGATATAACGCAGATTGAAAATGGGTATGTGTGGTGGATAAAGCGTAGTCCAACGGCAATTAGTTATGATAAGGAGGGAGACAAACAATTGCTGAATTGGGTCAAAGAAATAGCACAAAATTCAGGTTTAGACCTAGACTACAAGAATTATTTTCATCTTAGAAGGGGTCCTTATCATATATGTTCTGTCCAGGATGAAGCGATTACAGATACGCCTTATACACTAAAAGGGAAATTTATTAACCTATTTAATCCAGAACTAAAGGTTGAAAATGAAATTGTATTAACCCCATCAAATCGTGCTTTACTATATGATTTGGATTGGATAAATACCCAGGTCCAGACCTCGGATATTATTATCTCTGCGGGTCGAATAAGAGATAAAAAGATTTCGGACAAGTTTCTATCTTTTACTGCACGTGGGCCTCAGGGGATTCCGGGAAAAGTTATTATTTTATGTAAAAGTAATCCCGTTAAAGTAGAATGTAAAGAGCAGATTAATTTCTCATATCATTGTGATAATGATTATAATTTAACTTACCTTGAATTTATCCATGAAGGGAAATATCTTCATTTTGAGATTTGCTTTCAATGATTGGTAGTATATATATTTTGGTTTAAATTGTAGTTATATTAGTTATCATTAATATTACCAATAAACAGAGTTTTGGTATATTATTATATTATTCTGATATAAAATAAATTATGTGAGGTTCAAAAGGATATGTTGACGCAAGAACAAATCCAAAAGTTCACTGGAAAAATAAAATTTGATTCTGAAAAGATAGAGGCACTAATTACTCTACTCAACAAAGGCTATCATCTGGAATATATCTATCATTATTGTAAAGATGAGGTAGGAATTGATAATTGGAATTTCCTTGTTCATACAGTTGATAAGTATAGAAAATTTCTAGACCTTGAAAATAAAAAACTCTCTACATTAAGTCAACTTGAAAAGAATGAACTATTAAAAGATGAAATAAAAGAACTTATTAAAAAGACATCTGACCCTGCTCTACTCGATGACCTTTTACTTCCGTTGAAGAAGAAAAGTCGTAGTCGTTCTCAAAAACCTATTCAACAAGGGCTACAAGAACTTGCTGATTTTATCTGGCAACAATTGCCTGTAAATCAACCCCTTGAAATAACGGCAGAATCCTTTGTAAATCCGTCAAAATTAGTCAGCACACCGGAAGAAGCATTAGTAGGTGCAATGGTTATTTTATCAGAGCGGATTGAACAGGACTACAAAGCAAGAATGATTATTAAAGAACTCTTTTGGAAAAAAGGTGTATTAATTTCTACTTCTACAAAAGCCGCTCAAAATCAAAAAACACAATTTGAACACTTCTATAACCATTCTGAACCTATCCGAAAAATTAGTTCTATCCGTTTCCTTCAAATCTTACGAGGAATGAGATTGGGTTTCTTAAAGGTTAATATAGAAATAGACGAAAATGAAGCCATTGAAGAGATACTAAAAGTATATCTAAAAGAAAAAGGGAGTATTTTTGAATCATATATTCGCTTATGTATTCAAGACGCATACAAAAAACAGCTGAAAACCGTATGTGAAAACAGGGTTTTCCTCGAATTAAAAGATGAGATTGAACATCAATTCTTATCGGAACTACGAAATGACCTGAAAAATATCCTTATGTTTCCTCCTGCTAATTTAGAGTCTATTATTTCAATAGTTCCAGGAATAGAAGAAGAATGGGCAGTTTGTGTGGTGGATAGAGATGGACATCTATTAGAAGGGACTTTTATTTTCCCCACACCACCTCAAAACGAGTTAGAAAAAGCACAGGAAATAATAAAAGGGTTCATTGAACGATACAAAACAACTCATATCGTCATTGGTAACGGTGCAGGTGTAGAAGATGCCTTCCAATTTGTAGGGGAATTGAGTGCTCAGTTTACAAATCCACGCATACGCTTTGTTACCTTTGAACAGAGATATGCTCAAAGTTTTGCTCGCTCTAAAATGGCTGAATTAGAATTGCCCAATTATCCAGAAAAGATACGAGAAGCATATTATTTAGCAAAACATTTTAATTCCCCATTAAAGGAACTTATAAAACTTAACCCAGTTAATTTGCCTGAAGGTATTTTACATAAAGAAATAAATGAAAGACGATTTGCCGCTGTTATAAATCAAATTATTGCACATTGCATAAATAGTATAGGTCTGGATGTTAATCAAGCAAGCATTAATGATCTGCGGCATATTGCAGGTATTAGACATGAGGTAGCACAGAGTATTATAGAAACTAGAACTGCAAAGAACGGATTCCATAATCGTAAAGAATTGCTTGAAGTTCCGGGCATTAATGAACATATATTCAATCAATGTTCTGGTTTCCTGTTGATAAAAGATGGAGATAATCCATTAGATAAAACACGCATTCATCCCCAGTGGTATGATGCCATTGAATCCTGTGCCAAAGAATTAAATATAGACATACCGAGCCTGTTTCACTCGTTCAAAAATGTAAGAGCCTTTATAAGACTACTTGAAGAAAAAAATTTATTAGGGAAACAGGCTATTAAAACAATTATTAAAGAATTAAAAAGACCTGCACGAGACCCACGAGGGAATTTTGTATTCCCAAGATATGCAGATGGAATATATCGCGTCTCTGATTTGAAAGTTGGCATACGGACAGAAGGTATTATAAAGAAAATTCTCAATTCTATTATTGTTGTTGACATTGGGATACCAATTGACGCCGTTATCCCTCTTAGAAATAATCCATCTCTAACTCGAACAATTCAGAGGAATCTCTTCAATAAGCGGATTGGTGATTTTATAAAGGTAAATATTGAATCAGTAGATTTTGACAATCAAAAGGTAATATTAGTCCCATATTTTCCGCAGAAAATAGAAAAAAGAGGAGAACCTAGACGGGAAAGAGAACAAAAATCTTTTTCGGAAGATGTATCATTCTCTACTGGCACAATAGAGAAGAAAGAGTCTATATCCACATCTAAACAGAAGTTTGAAAAACCTCGTAGGAGTTCTAGACCACCAAAATCAGATTTTGGAAAAGATAGTAGAAAGCCGGCTATTACGAGGGAAGACCAACTGATGAATACGCAATTAGCAGAACAATTGGCTGCATTAAAGAATAAACTACAATAATAATTCTACAACTACAAAGAGGTAGATTGTAGTGTTGTTGTCTTTAAAAAGGAGATTTTCTGATGAAAAAGAAAGATTTATCAAAAAAGGAAATTTCTAAAAAAGATTATAAATATTTTAAATCCTTGCTTCTGGAAGAAAGAAAAAAAATCATTTATAATTTGATGAATTTAGACACCTCTGATTTAGCAGAACAAAAATCAGGGACAGGCGAGGACATATCGGACTATGCAGAAACAGGAACAGACGCTTTTGACATTCAGGTGGCTCTTTCTTTAGCCAGTGGGGAATCACAACAACTTCAAGAGATTGAAGAAGCACTGGAAAAAATAAAAAATGGCACCTTTGGTATTTGTGAAATGTGCAAAGGACCTATCCCACGAAAACGATTGGAAGCCATACCGCACACAAAATACTGTCTCCAGTGTCAGAATGAGTTTGAAAAACAACAAGAATCTATATATTAATTCTGTCTCCCATTATTCCTTATGTTTCCTACAATTTTAGAAATTGGATGGTTTAAAATTCACAGTTACGGACTATGTATAGCCATAGCCTTTTTGGTCTCTCTATTCTTAACAATGAGGGATGCAAAAAAAAGAGATATTGACCCAGAAGTTATAGAAAGCGAAGCCATTTTTGCTTTACTCGCCGGAATTATTGGGTCCAGGATTTTTCATATAATCTTATTTTCCGATGAATACTCAATAACAGACCCAATTGGTTGGTTTGCTATATGGCAGGGAGGACTTGTATTTCAGGGGGCATTGCCTTTTGCTTTTGGTTATGTTATATGGGCAATGCGTCGAAGGAAAATATCATTCCTACTTGTTGCAGACTGTGCTGTCCCCTATTTAGCATTAGGTCAGGGAATTGGACGAATTGGATGTTTCTTGAACGGTTGCTGCTATGGCAAACCTACTACCTCTTTTCTGGGCATATCTTTTCCTGAGGGATGTCCTGTCTTCCAATCATATCCGGGCAATAATGGCTGGTCTCTTTCTGTCCATCCTGCCCAGTTATATGCAACAGCAGGACTTGTTCTACTTTGTGTATTATTGATTTATATCCGCAATAATTGGAGTCCTTTTGTAGGTTTTACTATCCCTACTTACTTTTTCCTTCACGGAATTTTAAGATTTTTAAATGAATTTTTTCGGGGCGACCATAATCCAACTGGACTCGGATTTGGTATATTAACAGACCAGCAGATATTTTGTATACTTGAGATTTTGCTTGGAATCATACTATTTTGGGTAATAAGTACCTATTATAAAATTCAAAAAATATCACTGGAATCTTCACAAACAGCCAGGAAAAAGAAAAAATAATCTTTTCTTTGCATTGTCTTTTGTTAAAATACTATCAGATTAATTATTCATAAAAATATTTAGTATGTATATCATTTCAAGGCTCTGTTATGTTAGATAAAGAACACAAAATCCGCATACTCCCAGAAGAAATTACTAACAAAATTGCTGCGGGTGAAGTTATAGAAAGACCTGCCTCTGTTGTGAAGGAATTGATTGAAAATAGTATTGACGCAGGGTCAAAACAAATTGTCATTCGTCTTACTGCTTCAGGGTTAAGACTTATTGAGGTTACAGACGACGGAGTTGGGATGTCAGAACAAGACGCTATCCTTGCAATTGAAAGACATGCAACAAGTAAAATTAAATCAGAAAAAGATTTGGAAGCCATACTCACCCTCGGTTTTCGTGGTGAAGCGTTAAGTAGTATCTCCGCCGTTTCTCAATTTATTCTAACTACAAGGCGTGCCCATGATGAAGTAGGCACACAAATAATAGTTCATGGAGGTATACTTAAAACAGTATCCCCTATCGGCTCTCCACAAGGAACAAAAATTTCTGTTAATCGCCTTTTTTTTAACACACCTGTAAGATTAAAGTTCTTAAAAGGACTAACAACCGAACTGAGCCATACTATCGAAATTGTCCAAAGATATGCACTTGCTCATGAAAATATAGGTTTCAAATTAATTCATAATGATAAAGTTCTTTTTGACATATCCCCTGATATGAATCTGTTAGGCAGAATCTCTTCATTCTGGGGTAAAAGCACTGTATCCGAAATGATTCAACTAAAACGGGAAACCCATAATCTTAATGTAAACGAATCGGAGAGCCTGCCTATAACTGTTTCAGGCTTTATAGGTTTACCTTCTCTTACTCGTTCTCACCGTTCTCATCAACTCTTTTTTGTAAATAAGAGACCTGTTTACAGTAAAACTTTGCAATATAGTTTAGAAGAGGCTTATAGAAATTTACTTATGGTGGGTCGCTATCCTGTTGCAATACTCTTCCTCGAACTTCCAGCAGAATGGACAGATGTGAATATTCATCCGACTAAACGCGAAATCAAATTTAGAGACGATAGAATAATTGCAAAACATATTACATTTCTTCTACGCAACCAGTTATCAAATATACATAGAGTTAACTATCCCTCTGATTCTGTAAACTTACATACACAGATAATTGAAGATTTAACTTCTCCACAGCATTCAATCCAAAAACCTACTTCTTCATTTTCTGATAGTAGTAATTCTTCTAAAATAGAGAAGCAGGAAGAAGTGTTTACAAACCATCAAAGTAATAGTTCTCCTGTCGCAGAATCACAAAAGGAAGAAGAATTCTCCAATATTGATATTCAAACAACAAGCGATATTAAAACACCTGAAACTATCTCCAGTGGAAAAGAAATCAACCATGAACAGGAGTATTATTTGCCTCATCCATTTTTTTCGGAATATAACCCCGGAAGTGAAGTCCCTATGCAAATTTTTGATTCCTATCTTGTCCTTTCAGAAAAAGACCGACTCCTGATAATTGACCAACATGCACTACATGAACGCTTAAACTTTGAACAACTGAAAAAAGAACTACAAGAAAACAATTTTATTCTACAAAGGTTAGTTATCCCAATCGTTATTGAAGTCCCTTCCCATTATTCAAAACTTTTAGAAGAAAACTTATCCATCTTTGAGAAAATTGGCATTGAAATAGAACTATTTGGCGATAACACATTTCAAATTACTGCGATTTGTGCTCTATATGATGAGGACAAGATAAAAGACACTATATTTACCTTACTCGAAGAAATGGTTCAGGCAGACTTATTCAAGAAGGAAAATTATTTTGAGTCCTTACTGAGCATAGCCACAAAAGCATGCAAAAAATCTATCAAAGCGGGCGATAAATTAGAACCATTAGAAAGACTATCCTTAATTCAAGGTTTCAAATCCTTAACCCCTCCCTACACTTGTCCCCATGGAAGACCTATTTTGATAGAGTTGACAATCCAACAAATGGAAAAGAGTTTTCGGAGAAGACCCTGATGGACGCAATCGCTATAGTAGGTCCCACAGGTTCAGGGAAAACGGAACTTGCTGCCATGTTGGCAGAAAAATTAAAAACAGAAATTATTTCTGCTGACTCAATGCAATTTTATAAAGGCATGGAAATCGGAACAGCAATTCCTCCATCAGAAATTCGTCAAAAAATACCACATCATTTTGTAGCCTTTATTCCACCTGATTATAAAATGAGTGCAGGCATTTTTCAGAATTTAGCAAGGAAGGAACTGAACCGATTACAAAAGGCAGGGAAAATTCCTATTATTGTTGGTGGCTCAGGTCTTTATATCTCTGCACTGATTGATGGATTATTTGAAGGTCCTGCAAGTTCAGATGAAATTCGGAAACAAATCAAAGAACATTTAGCAACCTACGGACCAGAATATTTAGTAAAAAAACTTAACGAAGTTGACCCTGTATATGCTTCAAAAATAACGAGCCCTAATGACCTTGTCCGTATTATTCGTGCATTAGAAGTATATGAACTTACGGGAATTCCTTTCTCAGAATGGCATAAAAAACATCATGAACAGGCTAAACCTTTACAGGCTGTGCAAGTGGCTATTGGATGGCAGCGAAATATCCTATACGAAAGGATTAATAAACGAGTGGATGAAATGATTAAAGATGGCTGGATAGAAGAGGTAGAAACACTCCTCAAAAATGGCTATGAAAAGGATATTTATCGTTTGAAAGCACTTGGATATAGAGAAATTATCTACTTTTTAAAAGGTAAACAGAGTCTCGAAAATACTATAGAAAATATAAAACTTTATCATCGTAGATATGCAAAACGGCAAATGACCTGGTTCCGTTCCGACAAAAGGGTTCAATGGTTTGTCATGGATACGGACAAAACAATTAATGATTTATTGGCTTGGGCTATAAAAACCATTGAGAATTTTTCTACTGATAGTGAGATAAAAACAAATTCTTGTTTCTTATTCCGCCACCACTAATTGTCCCTGCTCTTAATAAAACCACAT
>DAOOVZ010000071.1:0-13959 GCA_035370665.1 Candidatus Hydrogenedens sp. | reverse complement strand
TCGAGGGCTAATTTAATTATGGTTGGGTCATAATCACGATTAATCCACAACTTTCCAAAATTGTTAGTATACAAACCAGAGGTAGGAGTCTGACTGTCATACTCCCTTAATCGTTTTAATTGTGCTTCATTCACCACATTGATATAGACATAATAATCCCCATTCTCGATTCCATCATTTGCATCCCAGATAAACAAAGCCTCAGGCCGATTTTGTTCTGTGAGATATTTCCGATAATAACTACTTGCATAAGCAAAAATTCGCTTTTGCATCCCCCAACGCTGAGCAATATCATTTGCATTTACTCCATTCCTGCCAAAGGCACTATTACCACTTATTAGTGCGTCTACATTGAATAATACAGGGTAAGGAGTAGTAGGATAACCGCCCCAAAATGAGCCATCAGCAAATCGTGGATAGGTATAATTCTCATTATCAAACATAAACAAGAATAAAGGTGCCCATGCTTCCGGGTAGGTATTAGTAGTTAAATCGAAATTTAACACATCTTCAAAATCGGCACCTGATGGGAACACATCTGTTTCATTGGGATTAGGTCTTATTGGGACAAAATCGGCTGTCCCAACGGTAAGCACCTTCTCCGATGTCGTTAGCATTGATGAGGCGCCTTTAATCACTCTACTCAACTCATTTTGCCCTTGAAATTGACTGGCAAGGACATTTCCGCTTGTCCATACTTGACGCCAAAACGAACTTTCACTGGGGCGATAAAAGGTTAGATTTTGACGACCTAAATCGAAAAGATACCTATACGCAGGGTCATTTAGTGCTTGACGCATTCTATAAGAAGAATAGAGATATTGCTTCTGCACAGGTAATTTCATCTGAGCAAGTGTTCCAGCATAGACCGTGCCTAAATTACGCCTCGGCTGGATGTTCCAATATGGATACATAAGCGGAACACTTTTCCCATTAATTACAGGCACATTCGGTAATGAATTTGAGAAATAGTCCTTATTTTCTAAATTAATTTCTGAAAAACTTTTCCCTAATGGATTGCCGTGGTAACTATTAATTACAAAGGCAATGTCTCTTTTATCTCGATAACCCTTATTATTGGTATAACCGTATAATGGGAAGTTGTTCGGAGTTTCCTCGTTTAACATTACATTAACTATCTGTTCTAAATAATTTGAAGATTCTTCCCAATCATCATAATAACCATCGGTAGCCTCCCAGCGATTGGACAAGCCAAAGCGGTCTCCACTGAGTTCAGGATGTTTCCGATTTAATGAGCGATAAAAATCCCAGAGCATATTGTCAGGAGTCCACCAGGACGAGGAAAAATTTGCATTCAATTGCATACCGGCTGGTGCATGTAGAATATCATCAATTGAACGGTTTATAACATCATTCTCATTGTAGGAAACACCGTCTACAAGATTGCCCTTTTCATCATACAAGCAGACTACTACGCAATCACCGGGATTCCATCGCCGTTCTACGAATGCCTTCCATTGAGGCGGGTCATCATCTGTTCCAAAATAATAAGCAATAGTTTCGGGTTTATCCGTATGATAATTAAGTTCTACGGTTATATCATCCGGGTCAGTTGGGTCATATATAAAATCAACAGGGACATTTCCTGCATTTACAAACATATTTTCCAGATAAAAAACAGGCAACATCCCTTGTTCATAACCGCCATATCCATAAGTTCTGCCATTGTTATAATCTCCCAATCTACCTTCATCAACGCCTTCGCTGAATAAAAGTAGTATAGGGTTATTTCTCAAATCATCTTCATTCTCATCAATAAAACCATTTTGATTATTATCAATGCCATCACTTACCTCTAATGGCCACTCATCAATAAGCCCATTGAGGTTATTATCAACGCCATCCCTTTCTAAAGTTCCACGAACATACCCCCCTGTCGTATCAGACCAATATCCCCCATCTCCATCATTATCATATCCATCGTGTTCAGGATAATTTGGCAAGATACCTCCTTGCAAGACTAATTTTGCAAGGGAATCAAGGGTATTAATATCATCAGTTTTTTGTCGTTTCGTATGTTCGCCATCAATTAATGGGAATTCCACCGAATACAAAGGAACAATCCTATCCCATGCCTTATTACTGCCTGAAAGGGTAAAATTCATTTCATTAGGTGTGCTCTGTATATCAACATCGGCTGGATTATCTCCAGTTGCTCCATTGCTATCATAGTCAATAAAATCTGCTTCTAACCCATTATTATAAGCCCTACGGAAAGCATTATCTGTCGCATTAAAACCGATAAATGGGGTGGTAATATATACAAGAGGTTCAAAACCAATTGCTTCATTGTTGATAGGAGTAACACCACAAACACCAATACCATTTTTCTTAATCCATGATGTAGGATTCATATCTGAATTCTGAAAATGGTCAAATTTATCACCGACAAAAACTGATTCTGAAACTGAATCAAAAGTTAATAATAATCTACCTTTTGGAGCAATAATATATCTATTATTTACATTATTGTGGTCTTCAATTTTTGCGGTAACTTTATATGGGTCTGAACGAGAATCTGCCTGGTCTCTGGGTATGCCTATTTCTAGGGTATAACCTGTCAAATCTATAGGATTATCTGAAATGTTGGTTAACTCAACATATTCATGGTCAGGCTCTTGACTGAAATCAAAGAAATTTATTGCAAAGGTATCACCTTCATTTGAGTCCTCTATCCAAAATGCAATACACAATTCATAATCGTTAGTATTATCTCCATCATTCGGAGTATAGTTCGGAACAGTGACAGTAAATGTTTTCCCATTCAGAGGTTGTTCTTCAGGCAATATTCCATCCAGCCAATAATAATCGGGTATCGGGTTTGAGGGGTTTGTTTCTAATTGACCTGGCAAAAATACCATTCCTGTTGGTTCATCTCGTGCATTTACGCCAATCCATGAATCTTGAATTCTCTGAAATACTGAGTTGTCATTCACATTTACCTGTTGGTTAGGGTCAGGGTTAATAACATCATCTATAATGGATGGCACTGCCAATGTATCATCTGTCAAATTGTCAGCGTTATTAACATTCACCTGACAATATTTAATTGCATACTTAATACTCTTATTATCTCCTCTAACTAATGTAGGTTCTCCTGCCTCATTTTGGGTATTAATCATCAAGTAATATCTTCCCGAGGGCAAGGAATTTGTTGCACGAATTCTAAATTCAATTATGTTGGGTCTTAAAATAATTTCCCCTGTTTCGGGGTTCTCATATTCATAATATTCACGATTTGCCACAAAATAATTTTGCTTATCAAAAGTATTGTTATTTGCAAGGTTCCAATAATTATCATTCATAGTACCACTCATAGTAACCACATCTGCGAGAAACAGAGGAATCCCGGGAGGATAATCATTTAAGTAACTATTGTAGGCACTCTGATACACAGGGATTTCTGCTTCTAATCGTCGAACTGGTCGTACCATAAGTTCTGTTACTCGAATAGATTCTACACCTGCCACGGTATAACTAATTGTTCGGAGGTCACCTAAAGGTGCGGTCCCTTCTTGATTAACTCCATTTTGCACCCTACTTGCCCACCAATAATCATTAATTGCCCAGGAGATATTTCGTTCTCCTAATGTGTTTTTGATATATTGTTCCATTTCACGAAGAGGGAAATTGGTAGGATTGTGTCCTTTTTCATAACCTGATAAAGTTGTTGAATTTTGGCTAGGTAAATAATGCAGTTCTTCTTCTGTAGTAAGAAGGTCTGGATATTTTTCTGTGGTTAATCTTGTCTGGGTAAGGTCGTTATCTCTCAAATCGTTCAAATTTACTGCTAATTGCATCACTTTTAATATAGGGTCAACAGGGAAAGTAAAGTCCGTTGTGGTATCCAATGCAGATATAGGCTCACCTAATTCGTTATAAGAATTAAATAAAAATCCTGGTTCTCCATTTCCTATTGGAAACCAGGTATTCCATTCATATTCATAACTTCTTAATCCCTGAGCAAATAAACTGGCATCTTTCATAGAGGAATCATCAATTATTGGGTTTAACTCCCTCCATTTAATGATATCAATACTTGAAACAGGTTTTTCAGAAAGTAGAATTGTTGAAGCAATCTGTGCAGGTGGTGCATAATTAATATTTACAGGATTGATACCCCGCAACAAGTTTCCAAACTGTCGAATTTGTGTATTTTTAGATAAGCCCAATGCCGTAATTGTGGGTTTTATTTTCTCAAATGATGTAGAACCAGGGCCTGCGATTTCATCTAATTCGCTTATCTGGTCATGGGTGCTAATTATCCTATCACTCAATTCACCTGCTTCATCAATTTGACCATTACCATTATTATCAACTCCATCTCTTTCTGCGATTTTATTTTGATATGGAATAATAGACTGGAATTCACCTGGTTCATCTATACCTTCTAAAATTCCCAGTAAATCGCGAACACCATTATCTATGATTCCATCGCCATCATCATCTAAACCATTTGTTAATAAGAGGAATGCATTTGCATTGTCGTCAACCACACCATAACCGGGAAAAGCCGCATCATAATATAAGGCATTATTGCCAATATTTAACTTATAATCATCTTTCGTGCTATCTATTTGCCCTTGCGGAGTACCTGTTAAAAGGTTCCATAACTTTCGCGGGATAATATCACCAACACGGGGTAAAAATCTAGTTTCTAATCCGTATCCTATAAGCCATGGCGAAGAAAGACCTGGTTCAAAGTAAACTCTCCTTAACTTATTGGCAAGAGAAGGATTTGGTGGGCTAAAATTAAAATCAATTGGATAATGTCCACCTGCAATATTTAAATTAACCTTTTTACTTTCATCTTCAACATATACAGCCATTCTTCCGACGAGGTCACAAACAGGCTCGCCGGTATGGGTTATATGAATATATGGAATAAGTCTCTCATAATTCAAAGTTCTATTAACACTCGCTACATAATCTTTATATTTTCCTGTTTGTGGATACACTTGAACGCCGGGTAAAAACGAATTTCCTCCTGCTGCAAGAAAATGATTTATTTCAACAAAACTTGCATTTCTTGTAGCACGGAATTTTATTGCATCATTTGTGTTCCAATTACCCGGCATTGCATACTTGGCATAGCGATAATCAAAACGAGCATCATCTTGATTTACCTTTGTTCTGTCATAAATAGGTGCTCCCTGATATGTTCCTGAACTCACAAAGCCTTTCAATGCGAAAGGAGGACCTGGTAATTGGATTGGCTCATTTTCATCTGGGTCTTTTATTGTAAAGAAGTCTGTCAGATTGTTGGGTCCAATATATGCGTAGGTATCAAATTTATTTACCAACAAATCATAATCATTATCCAGGCAATCTACATCATCTGGCGTAATGACCTGTCTACCATTAGGAGTAATTACTTCTATAGAAGAAGGCAATATCACCTCAAGATATATCAGATTCCCATTTTCATCAGGAACCATATCATTGCGGTCTATAACCCCATCTGCGTTCCAATCTACCTTCATACGCAGTCCGGGTAGCGGTGCGGCAAGAAAAGCCTTTTGCTCGCTGTTGTCATCTATACCCCCATCACAATTATTATCCAATCCATCATTTCCACCCCAATAAATAAAAGGAGCCGTTTCAAAGACCTCCTCTGGGTCTGCCTTACCATCATCGGATTTGTCGGTAGGGTCATATTTGAATAACTGTTCACCAGAATTAAAAAAAGGACCTATTTCCTCATTTATATTATTGTCAGGTGCTTCATCAATTAAACCATTCAGGTTATTATCCAATCCATCGTTTAGATTATCTCGCACCTCACCTGCGGTGTCATAAACCAGTCCGCTGAATATTTTATCGCCTGCCATAGGCAGCCAGACCGCATCTTTATAACCGTCTCCGTTTAAGTCAACATCTGCCCAGGCATTTACCCACTCCGGCGTATATAAACTATCGCTCTCATAATGTCTTCCATATTTATCCTGACCTCCAAAAACTGGAGTTCCATCAGGATAGCGAACAGCACCAAACATAGATGGGAGGAGGAAAGGAACAGAGTTCCTCGGCAAATCTCCGTCGCGTGTTATTTCACTTAATGTTTCCGCATTTATATTTAAACGATAATACAAATAACCGGAACCTGTTCTTTGCGGAACGATATCCCATTGTGAAGGATTAGCCCCGGGCACAATTAATTCCGCATTCAAGTCATACAAAACAGGGGCATTATATCCTTCAATACGCGGATAAAAAAGCCATTCTCGGCTTCGTGGACCATTGTATAGCAATTCGGAATAACCATCTGCAAAACGCACATACAAAAATCTTCGTCCTACTGGTAAACCTGTCATATAATCACGCAGATTAGGAAAATTTGCCCATAATCGCGATATATCAACATGAGGGATATTTCCTTTGAACTGGAATGTAGCCCGAAGTTTAAATCCTCTTATCCCCGACTGCCTAACACCCCAGGTTTTCCCTGCAATCCAGGCACCATTGAATAGAGAACGCCATGCATGGTCAGTAGAAGAGGCAAAAGGATGTTGTTCCACATCGTTATTCAATACGGATATGGCAATATTCATTGCACCGCGTAAAAGTTCGTCTCCCTGTGCCTGCCGCAGAGACATTTCTGCTGAATATAATTCCCCCCTTGTTACAAAATAAAATGTAAAACCAATTGCGAGAAGAATCGCAACAATCCCGACAGCCAGTACCAAAGCCGCGCCCGTATTTACTTTTCGCATAAGTAACTTACTCCTAAAAATTCTAATAATCTTTATTCTGAAAAGTTTTATTCGGAACAAAGTTTATTAAATTTTACGACAGATTGAGTTGTTTAATAAAATTTCTTTACATTCCTGTGTGCATACTCCTGGGTTGAGGAGTTCGTAGCCCACACGGAACATCAATAGATTGACTGAACCAGCGCCTAAAATCAGAAACATTGGGCTGCGGCTTTTCGGAACAAATCCAGGCACTGATAGTTATTCGCACAGGTAGTCGTTCAAAGAAAACTGTTGCAAAAGGCGATGTTTTACTTGGGTCCGTTCCTTTCATTTCTGTCCAGAGTCTATCTAAAAATGCTGTAAGACAGTCTAATTCTGTTGCAGAAGGATTGTTCTCTGGCAGAGTAAGGTAATGAGAAAAAACAGGAATAGTCCGTATATCGTTAAAATACATAGCAGTTGTATTTTCTTCTGATTGATATGAAAATAAGCAGCCGGGAAAAAGCAAATCTGTGGAAGTAGTTAATCCTCTGGCTTCATCTATCCAATATGCATGTGCACCAAAGCCATCTGCAATAAGATAATCTATAGGGTTTAATCCCTCTGCCTGCCAAAAATTATATAATACAGGAGTGCTTAAAAAGGCGGCTCTTCTTTCTCCGCCAAATAATTGGAACATATACACCTGGTCTCGCCGCGATATAAATAGGTCATAACTCCACACATAAGGACTCAAACCCATTACACTTCCATTACCACCAATGGCTTGCCTGTTATAAGGAATCTTTAATAAATTATACCATTCATTACAATACCTTACCGGGTCATACATCTGCATAAGCAGTAGTCTTAATTCTGCCTTGCGAATGTTTATAAGGTCTCTAATAAAATCTGTTTTTATCGTTTGATAGTTTGGATTATCAACATAATTTCTTAAATCTTTTACAATATTTATTTCTGGTGTTTGATTTTCAACTGGGCTAACCATGCTAACCTCCGTCTGGGTCCCTACTCCCTCAACAAGGAAAGCATGCAGTAATGCTTCAATACTTGTATTTTCATTAAAAGGGTCATCTACATCATTTATATCAGGTTCTGGCAATTTTATTTCTGCACCCTCTGCTGAATTATTTGGTGAATATCTCATTTTCATATCTGCAATATTTGTCATTCCGGATTCTTCAATACGAAACAGTGCCATCGGTTGAACAAGAACACGATATTCATTTTCGCTGTTTACAAGTTCACTGAAAGGGACAACTTCAGGAAATAAGTTTTCTGCTCCAACTAATGTATTTAATGTATTTTCAATATTTTCTTGATTACAATATCCCGGTAAATTTTCACTTACACCGATTGGAATATTCACTAAGATAATCTTTTTCTCATCTAAATTGTGTGAAATTGCATAGTCTTTTGAAGTAGATAGAATAGGAATTCTATTAGCCTCTTTTTTCATTTCATATTCTTTTCCTATTCTTTTTACTACATCGGCATCAGCAGAAGATAAAGGGAGCCATGTTTCAAAAGTGGGGATAGAAGGGCTGGGTGCAAAGAAGTAGGTGACTCGCCCTACCTTACCATCTTCCAACATTGTTAAAAAAGTCAAAGCATTAGGGTTTCCATAAAATTCGATTTTTTCCCCACGATTTGCAAGTGTGCATGCACGTTCCAAATCCCGGGCAAGCATTTCCATTGAGGCTCGGGCATTCCCATAATTCTCTTTTACCATATACCCCTGATGAGTAGTCTCAATTGCTGAAACAAACATAGTCACCAAGCCTGTAAGAATAATTGATAATATTGCCATTGCCACAAGTAACTCTACCAGCGTCATGCCATAGCGGACATTATTCATTCTTTGGTAGGCTGTCAAATATTTAATTCTATTGTTCGGTAACATAAGTGACGAACCTTTCTTCTCTACCATCATTTAAACGAACCTTAAAGGTGACCCGATACAAATCTTTACCTATAGACACTCGTGAAGCAGACGCTCCATAATACTGGTAAAGTTCATAAGCACTTGCAGTAGTATTTAACATCTGGAATGAATTATCTTTAAGCCAGGAATTAAGTCCTGTGGAAAGGGCTCCATTTACTCGCACCCGACTCATTTCTGTGCGTGCCAGGTTTGAAATATTAGCATCCGCAGCAGAATTTAACAGTAACTTTTGAGCTGATGGAAATAGAGTGAATACAGCTACCACTCCACCTGAAATAATTGCAAGTGCAATAACTATCTCCAGAAGAGAAAAACCTGAGATTTGGTTTAAATTAACAGTTTTAAGTTTTAAAAGTTCTTTCTTCATAAGCCTGTTTGAACCCTGCCAGTAGCGCGGTATAGGTTTAATAAACTTATTCTATGTGTAACCATTTGTCCTTGAAAATTTGCTTGAACTATAACTGGCTCTGCATTTGTAATATCTACAAATCCAATTGTGTATCGTTCCTTTGTCTGGCCAGCAGGCAATAATCTACCGCCTGGACTAAAAATGTGAGCAAACCACTCCGTATTCCTTTTAATTTCACATTCGTCACCATTATACGCCGCAGATGCAGATGGACTATCTTGTAAATTTAAAAATGGAATATTCACTATTCTCAGTCCCAACAAATCCAATTTTGCAACAGGTGTAGGCAAATTATTCCCGCACTTATCTATCAACGAGTATAAAATTGGAATCGGTTCTATTATTCCTTCCAAATTTCTAAAATCTACAAGAGTAAGGATTGTTCCTCCTTCAAAATTCATATATTCTCCATACCCCGAGCGGGATTCAATAGGAACATAAAAACTACTCCAACTCTCAGGGAAACCAAATCTATTTCGAATATCATCGAATCCTTCGTTGTTACTTCTACTAATTTCATACATTACAGATGCACCCACTAAGGCATGCAGGGTAAAGGAACCAGTAGTAATACCATGTTCCCCTGCTACATTTGTCAAAGGGACGGGAACATAGTCATCCTTATACACCACTGCTGTATTTACATGATAGGTTATAGCATACATCCGTGCTACTTGCATAATCTGCGATAATGAGCGCGCTGATTGTTTTACAGGGTCAGTTGCATTTTTATAGAAACGAACCATAGAAGGAACAACAGTTGCAATTAAAATACCCAAAATTGCCATCACTACTAAAAGTTCTACTAATGTATAACCTTGTTTCTTCTTAAACATATCCGAACACACTTATTCATTGTTTAAGTTTAAAAGGGCAATGTATGTAAACCATCTTTCCCATACATTGCCCTTTAATTCAATTCTCAAAATCATCAACTATAGAAACGGAACCAACTCTGACCCGGATCCCAATTGTTAATATCATCTCCACCACCCTTATATTCAGTGTCCTGATTAGGATAATTTACAGAACCATTATAATGGTCTATAATTTTACCTTGTTCAATGCTAATAAAACTCGCATCATAAATAGCCTGACCCGAAATCATATTAGCACCATTTGACCAGATATACGCTAACTTTCCTTTATCCGCAGGATAACCAATTATTATATTTTCACTTGTTTCTGGGTCTATAACAGTATCATTGGGGTCAGGAGGGTTATCTCCGATTGTAAGAGAATCAATTCTTCCACCTGATTTAGTTCCTGGCAAATTTTGTGCCGATGCTTCTAATATATAAATACGGAATGGAATAGGACCATTTCTCGGTGACCAGGGACCTGGGTAAATGTTATATAAATTTCCCCATGGGTCAACAGCAAGGTCTTCAAGATAGCCAACTCCCAATCTTCTTATCACATCCGAATTTAGAACTCCGGAATACTGTATTCCTAAATCCGGGTCTACTCTACCGTCCAGAATTCTTCTGCCCTCTCTTAGCAACGCATATAATGTGTTGGTATACAATTTTACAGCAGATTGAAATTGATCGCCGTTCATAATACCTGATGGACCTACCCCTAAATAATTTCGAACCGCATCAGGGTTAAACAAATAGTTCAAGTTCTGGACATTTGCATCTGTAACCATTTTGGTCAATGCAAGTTCAATTCCTTTAATGTCTCCTAATGCGCGTGTGGCTCTACCCCTTGCAATATATCCGACCACATTCGGAACGAGAATAGCAGCAAGAATAGAGATAATTGCCATCACCACCAGCAGTTCTACCAGCGTAAATCCTTTGTTTCGTTTCATTATGTCTTCCTCCACTCAAGTTTTTGTAGACGATTTATTCTTATCGTCCTGTTTGTTATAAGTTCCAATGAAAGATTCACCTTTCACTGTATTTATTATACCTTAAACATGACATTAGTTTCCGTTTTTTTCATACATTTATTGTTGTGTTCCATTAATGGTGTCTCCGAGTGTGAATATTGGCAAATATAGGGATATAACGATGAAACCGATTATACCACCTAATATGACAATAATCATTGGTTCCATCAACGCCAGCATCGCTTCTACTGCTGCTTCTACCTCTGCATCATATATATCTGCTACCTTATTTAACATGGAGTCGAGACTGCCAGTTTCTTCGCCAACATCTATCATGTTTACCACCATTGCAGGAAAAACCTTTGTCTGGTCTAATGGAGCGGCAATGGTGTCTCCTTCTTTTACGCTATCATGGACTTTGTCCACTGCATCCTGGACAATTTCATTACCAATGGTCTCTTTAGTAATCTTTAACGCTTGTAAAATAGGCACACCTGAAGTAATCAGAGTTCCCAGGGTACGGGCAAATCTTGACACGGCTACCTTAGTGACTAGATCACCTACTAATGGAATTTTTAACACGATACGGTCTCGAAGTCTTCGCACGGCGTGGAATTTGAATAATAATTTTATAAAAATAATAGTCCACGCTATAATAGAAATAACCATCCACCAATTGTATATCATAAAATCGCCTGCATTCATTAGGAATTGAGTAGGCCAGGGGAGTTCTCCTCCAAACTCCTTAAATATATCCGCGAAAACAGGCACTACTTTAATAAGCAGAAACATCACAATACCAGAAGCAATAATAAGCACTGCGACGGGATAAATCATGGCGGACTTTACACGGCGTTTTAGTGCTTCTCTTCGTTCCATAAATTGGGCAACACGGTTCAGCACAGATTCAAGCATACCACCTACTTCACCTGCTTTGACCATGTTTACAAAAAGACGGTCAAACTGTTTGGGATGTTTTGCTAATGCGTCGGAAAAAGTGCTTCCTGATTGAATATCTGTTGCAATTTCACGGAGTATATCTTTTAATTTGCATGGTTTCATTTGTGCAATCAGCACATTTAGACTTCGTAATAGAGGTAAACCTGCGTCTATCAATGTAGCTAATTGACGGGTCATCACTACAAGTTGCTTTGTCTTTACACCACCAAAGTAAAGTTCGCTTAATCCTCGTTTTTCTCCACGGGCTCTTCGTTCATCACTACGCCGCGCTTCACGAACATGAGTAGGAAACAGCCCCAAACTTCTTATATCATTAATTGCAAGTGCTACACTATCTGCCTGAATGATACCGAAGGCTTCTTTACCTTCACGATTAATTGCACGATAAGCATATTTAGGCATGGCTACAATTCCTTCTTTTAGTCGTCATATTTATCGGTATGGGTAATTATTTCTTTAGCAGAGGTAACACCTTGCACACATTTTATTATACCTTCCTCGCGTAAAGTTCGCATACCTAATTGTTTCCTTGCATATCTACGAATATCATAAGACATTGCACGGTCTAAAATCATTTCACACACAGTTTCATCCACCTGCAAGATTTCGAACAAGCCTGTTCTACCCATATATCCAATATAATCACATGCAGGACAGCCTTTCGGTCTGAACAAATGGAGTTTTGTATCATCACGCCAATTTTTAGGCAAACCCAATTCCTCCATTTCTTCTGCTGATGGGCGATAGCGTTCTCGGCAATGTCGGCATAGGCAACGGACTAATCTCTGCGCCAATACTGCTTCTAATGAAGCAGTTATCAAATAAGGCTCAACATCCATATCTAGTAAACGAGTAATGGTTTCAGGTGCACTATTTGTATGAAGTGTGCTTAACACTAAGTGTCCTGTTAATGACGCCTCCACTGCAATTTGAGCCGTTTCAAGGTCACGAATTTCACCGACCATCACTATATCCGGGTCTTGACGCAAAATAGAACGCAGCCCCGCAGCAAAAGTAAAACCTACATCTTCATTTACCTGGCATTGCATTACGCGGTCAATTTGTAGTTCTACTGGGTCTTCCATCGTGATAATTTTTACTTCTTCGCTATTTAATTTCGCAATACAGGCATATAGGGTGGTCGTTTTTCCTGAGCCGGTTGGACCTGTTACTAACAAGATACCATTAGGTCTTGTTAGCACATCATCTATTTTTGCTCGAACATATTCACCAAGACCTAATCTATCCAGGTCAATATTAACAGCCGTTCGGTCTAAAATACGAAGGACAACACCTTCCCCATACAGGGTTGGTAGAGTTGCTACACGGATATCAATAACACTATCCCCTACTTTCAGTTCAATACGGGAATCCTGTGGTAGACGCCGTTCACTAATATCCATATTACACATAATCTTTACACGGGAAACTAAAGCGATAACCAGATTTTTGGGAGGACTAACTATTTCATGGAGCACACCGTCAACTCGAATACGAATGCGGAAACGGTCTTCATATACTTCAAAGTGTATATCTGATGCTCGTTTTTTAACTGCCTCTAGAAATACCAGATTTACAATTCTGATTACCTCAGGTAGTTGAGCTAACTCAACTAAATTCTCTGTATCCCTTATAATTTCCTGCGTTCCCAATTCTTCGAGTGATAAATCGGTAGAACCAACCTTCTCCTCTAATTCGGAAATCATCTCATGAATAGAATCCGTTTCAAATGAGTAATTGTTTTTCCATGCAGTTACAATATCCTGTGGATTGCTAATTGCTCCTCGAACAGGCTGTCCTACAATATGTTGCAAATCATCTAGAATCTGGAGATTCAAGGGGTCTGCCATTGCAACGATAAGTGTGCCATCTACTTCTTTAATAGGAATGACATTGTAAAACCGGGCAATATCAGGTGTAATTTTACGAACAATGTTTTCAGGGATTTTTAATCGCGAAATATCAACCCGCTCCATCCCCAACTGGACGCCAAGTGCTTCTACAATTGCCTGTTCTTCACAATACCCCATAGAAACTAATACACGGCCTATAAAATCGCCTGTTAATCTTTGCCGTTGTAGGGCTTCATCTA
>DAOOVZ010000070.1:0-13974 GCA_035370665.1 Candidatus Hydrogenedens sp. | reverse complement strand
CAGAAAAGTAACGACAACTCTACATTCAGTTTTTCTAATTTATTAGATAAACCACCAGGCTTACCACGCAAGACGCAAAGTCTGTAGAGAGGGTAATAAGATATTTATTGAGTAATTATGAATTTTGATAAGGCACAAAAAATATTTTTCAGGTGTCTCAATTCTTAATAACATTGTATATGTTATACATGTCCTCTAATACCTATTTTTTTATCAAATCTTATAAACTAATTATTCTTTATCCTAATCATTCTATTCCGGGGCAATAGCCGTCTTCGCCGATACCGGGACATGGATAATAGCCACCCATGTTGAAGAATTGTATCAACCTTAATAATTCACCTAAATCAATTGTCCAATCTTGCTCGTCATAGTCAGACGCATGTGGAGTGCATGTCTTATCTCCGTCGTAACCACCAGCATAACCGTCTTCTGTTCCTGCCTCACAATGATACCCACCCATATTGAAGAATTGTATCACTCGTAGCAGTTCACCCAAATCTATTATTCCATCTCCATTCGGGTCAGCACTATGCGGCGGCATCTCTCCTTCTGGTGTTCCTTCGCCCTCTACTACTCCTTCACCTTCAGTTACACCTTCAGTTATGCCTTCACCTTCAATTGCACCTTCAGTTATCCCTTCACCTTCAACCACGCCTTCGATTATGCCTTCTCCTTCAACTACTCCTTCAGATATACCTTCGCCCTCTGTTGTTCCTTCTACTACGCCTTCAACCGTCCCTTCACCAGCACAGTCTACTATTACTTCACGAGTTTTTTCTGCAGAATTTCCACTGTCATCTACCGCATAATAAATTACCTGATATGTCCCTGTTTGTGATGTGTTTACATTGTTAGAAAGTACCTCTACACTTACTTCACTATCACATGTATCCGCTGCATTTGCACCAGGGTCAACAAATACGGAATTACATTCAACAGTCATTGGATTATCACCATTCAGAGTGATGTTTGGAGAAGTAGTATCTTCAACATACACCAGCCGTGTTACTATACTACTTGTATTGCCATCAGTGTCAGTGACGGAATACTCCACTGTATAATCACCTACTACATTGCTATTCACATTATTGGTTACCTCTATCTGAC
Source organism: Candidatus Hydrogenedens sp. (assembly GCA_035370665.1). Lineage (GTDB taxonomy): Bacteria > Hydrogenedentota > Hydrogenedentia > Hydrogenedentales > Hydrogenedentaceae > Hydrogenedens. Next base: position 12,864 of record DAOOVZ010000070.1, on the reverse strand, counting down.
TGGTTAAATCCCCGTCGGGAATATCAAAAGCAGTTGCTCCAGCATCAACATATACAGCACCACATTCTATTGTAACTTCATTTTCCCCCAATAGAACAATTTGTGGAATATCATCAGCATACTCAAAACCACGAAGGAAAGGATATGTAAAAGTTTCGATAATATTCCAATAGGTGCCAAAGTCCCAACCTATAAAAGTGGCTTTCAACTTCATCTCTGCTGTGGTTTTGCCTGTGCCTCCCACTGATGTAGATTGACCTGATGTCTGTATGTCCCAGTAACTATTATTTACTGTGCCTCCACTGATTCCTATCAGACCACCAACAGAAATAGTCCCCACTACTAGACCCATGCTATAACAGTTAGTGACCGTAACCCCAGAAGCATTCGTTCCTATCAACCCGCCGACATTAGAATTCCCCTCTACTGCACCTGTGCTATAACAGTTGGATACACCACCAGAGGAACTATACCCAATCAGACCGCCTACCGAAGCATTATGCCCCTTTACTGTGCCTGTACTATAACTGCTAATGACTATGCTCGAATCATTATGTCCAACCAATCCACCGACATAAGATTTTCCTTCTACTGTACCTGTGTTATAACTGCCAAGGACCCTGCCCACGGAGGTATTCCATCCTACCAAACCACCAATAGAATTTTCAGACCCTTGTATTGAGCCTGCGCTAAAACTGTCTAACACTGTGCTTTCATCATTTAATCCGACTAAACCTCCGACAGAATTTTCACCCTTAATTAAGCCCATGTTTGAACTGACAGATATTAAACCGGCAGAAGCATTCCATCCTGTTAAGCCACCAATATAATATCTACCTTCAACTAAACCTATTATAGAACTATTTAAAATTGTTCCTCCCTCATTCCAGCCTATTAAGCCGCCTACATAATCCCTACCAACAATCTGACATGCTTCTATTGTTACTTTTATTATATCTCCACCTAAACCAACATGACTAAATAAGCCTATGTAATCTTCATTAGGGAGGTTAATATATAAATCCATTATCTTATATCCTTTACCATCAAATTTGCCCACGAACGGATTACTACTCGTCCCTATTGGTTTAAATCCTGCCCCACTGTTCCAATTCAATGTATCGCTTGCGTCTATATTTCCACTTAACTCATACACACCATTTAACGGATATCCAACAATATGTCCTATTTTTTGTAACTCTTCTATATCGTCTATTACTATTACTTCACCAAATACACCACAGCATAAAAAGAAACAAAATATAAATATTAAGATAATGTTTTTTCCGTGCAACTTAAGTTGTAGAAAATTAGAATGGTCATTAAAAGTGTTCATTTTTTATTTTCCTATCGAGATTATTTAACTATAATTAAATTATTGACCTTTCTCAATATTAATAATTCCACACATTTTTAATATTATATCATATTTTTTAAATAAATAATTTAAAAAATTTTATAAATTCTAATATATATGTGATATTAAAGATGAAGAAGAAAAATAGACAAAAGTTATTTATATTTTTTAATATAATAATTGAGTATAGATATTTTTTCAATCCCAGACAGAGAGGAAAGGAGGCTTTTGTAGAATATCCAGAACACCTAGTATATCAGGATAGGGTGAGATGTAGTCTGCACAATTTTTTATTTCCTCTTGTGCATTAGCGGGACATGCAAAAAAGGCAACTTGCTCGCGAATAGCAGTATCGCCCATAGTATCGCCTATTCCGACGGCTTCTTCTCTGGATGAATTTAATTTATGGAGTATGGTTTTAATGGCTTCGCCTTTGTTTACGCCATCAAGGGAGATATTAAGGTAATATTGGCTTGGTTGTATGAGAAGTGTGGGACCTCCTTGTTCTTGCACAAAATTGTTAATGGCTACGATGATTTCTCCAAAAAGTTCTGGATTTTTGCTGAACAAAGATAATTGTGCTTCCTTACCAAATTGATAAACTATGTCTGGATTTTTGGGTAGCAATTGTGTCTCAATGAAATTGCGGACATTTCTTAACCCCTGTATTTTCTCCTGTGTTACGCCCGGACCAAATCGTGAAGTGTTATCCGATAGGGTATAAATAACAGCACCATTTTCACAGACAAGGGGTGCACGCAAATCTAAAATTTTTGCCCATACTTCAACATACGGTTGAGGTCTGCCTGTGGAAAGGATTAGAGGCACAGGATAAGGGGTTGCCTTTCGTCGTGTTTGAAAAAATTGCACCAGACATTTGAAATGTTCCCAGTCCCATGCTTCTGATGTCTCAGGTGATAAGCAGCCGTCTATATCACTAACAATCCATTTATGCTTCACAAAAAAACTCCTCTTATAAATTGTTTGGAATATACAAGACTACACAAATAATATGAAAATCTTTTTGTTTGACTTGTATGCTTAGAACGATTATTTTATTGTAATGTTGGTTTGAGTATAATATTAATGTGTTCTATTTTATATTAATGTGAATCTATTAAAACAAATTGACAAAATTAAAATAGATATAAAACAGATGAAAGGTAGTTATGAATTGTTCTGTTTGTAATAAAAATTCCGCAGTGGCTAAATGTTCGATTTGCGGAGCGGTTATCTGTAAGACCTGCGGTGTTCTCTGTCCTTCATGCAAAAAGCCGATATGTAGGTCGCATTTAGTCCAATTGGCAGATGGGGAAATTGTATGTCGTTCCTGTGCTATGCCGAAACAAACATCGGCTACCCCGAAAACGGCTCAACCATCAGCACCTCCTACTCCAGCAAATGCAACTGAAAAACAAGAGAAGAAGGTGTCATTAAGTTTTGAGGACCTTTCTACAGAATTAGGAGATATTTCGATTAAAGTGCCCAGTTCATCTGAATCTATGTCATCAAAAGAACCAGAGGTAAATAAAGATTTTACAAATGCAAAGAATAATACTTCTACACAGGAAGGAGTAGAGAATCCATTTACTTTAAGTGCTAAACCTGAAGAAAAAGCAGAGCCATCAACAGGTGGTTATAAACATTTGAAACGGAAACCCAGTGATGACCCAAACGAGTTCCGTATCTTAACAGCGAGTTCTCCTAAAGCAACGCCTATGTGGGTTAGTGGCTTTATAAGTGCACTTTTAGCCTTAATTCTTTCTATTCCATTATTAAAAAATAGTCAATCCTCTTTTTTCCCGTCTCTTTTTTCCTATTCAGTTATCCTTTTGGCTGGGGGTTCTGCATTCTGGAACGGGTATGGACTATTATGGTCAGGGGATAGTTCCCTAAACCGTATCCTGTGTATTCCAGGGATTATATTTTCAATGATTGCTATCGGAATTGGTATATTTTTTGGATTAAGATAAAGGATTACATATATGGACATTATTAATTTTTTCAACGATTTTGTGCAATTTATTGTCGAACACAAATGGACTATTGTTGTATTTATCCCCGTTGTTCTGGCTATTATTATTATAAAAATGCGAGGGTGAGTTTTTTAAATATAATAATGTATGGTTTACGATTAAGGTAAATACTATATAGTTCTTTCCCTTTGTTATTTATTTTTATTTTGTTTTAAAATCAACTGATTATTCGACCTTTAATATCGAAGAGGGAGTCAAATTGAACATGTTGTATTTTATTATATCCATTTTGTTCATATTTGTATTTTTGCTCTTGTATTTATATGGAGAATATAAAGGCAAAAACATAATTCGGATAATAGGGAAGATGGTGGCTTCAAGTTGCTTCATCTATATAGCCTTTTCATCTTTTTGGTATAATGAGGTTCCGAGTTATCTATATTATGTGATGTTAGGAATTATTATGGGATTGGTCTTTTCCTGGTTTGGAGATTTATTTCTGTTATCACGAGCCCATGTTACTTTCTTATTAGGCTTAATTTCATTTTTTCTTGCTCATATATGTTATATCATTGCATTCATTTTGGTTGGTGTGGATTGGTTTTTAACTATTTCCGCATTGGTTGTATTTACTGTTCCTGGAATAGCGATTGCTCTTTGGTTGCGTCCAAGTCTTGGTTCGATGCGGTTTCCTGTATATGCTTATATGCTTGCCATCAGTTGCATGATAGCATTAGCAACAGGCGCCTGGGCATATAGCGGATTGTGGAATCTGCCTCTTGGCGCTCTTCTATTCTATTTGTCTGATATATTTGTAGCACGCGACAGATTTAAAAAATCTGACAAATGGAATGTTTTAATTGGTATTCTATATTATGCAGGTCAAGTATTTTTAGCGTCAACACTTATTTGGTTTAATTAATTAAAAATAAACTAATCAGGAGAAAAATTATGCGGATTTGTGTTTCAGGTGCGTTAGGTAAAATGGGCCGGAGAATTCTGGAAGTTGCAGGTTGGGAAGAAGACATACAGGTATGTGGTGCATTCGATTTGCCAGAGTTTGCAGATAGAACTGTGTCTTATGGTGGTGAAAAATCTACTCTGAAAGAAATAGCACTTGGAAAAGACGCAGAATCAGAAATAGAGAAAGCAGATGTTTTAATAGATTTTACTCAACCTGTTTCTTCAATTCATCATGCTGAGATTGCGTGTAAGTTAAAGAAAAGAATTGTGATAGGGACTACGGGATTATCTACGGAACAGGAACAAATATTAAAAAAATGTGCAGAGGAAATCCCAATTGTGTATGCACCAAACATGAGTGTTGGGGTCAATCTTTTGTTCCGACTTGTAAAAGAAGTGTCTGAATGTTTAGGATTGGACTACAATGTTGAGATTGTAGAAATACATCACAATCAGAAAAAAGATAGTCCTAGCGGCACAGCATTGCGACTTGCAAAAGAGGTTGCAGACAGTCTAAACCTTGACTTGCAGACGCAGGCGGTTTATGGTAGGGAAGGGGTGATAGGACCGCGGAAAAAGGATGAAATTGGTATATTAGCAGTGCGTGGGGGTGATGTCGTTGGTGAGCATACAGTCTACTTCATTGGACATGGAGAGCGACTGCAACTTACACATATTGCACATAATCGTGATAACTTTGCCAAAGGTGCAATCCGTGCAGCAAAATTTATATATGACAAACAACATGGTTTATATGACATGATGAATGTATTAGGTTTTAAATAAATAAAAAAAGAGTAGTTTAGAAGACAGAGAAAATCTCAAAATGATAGAAAGATGTCAAAATTACAGAAGAGGAATGGGTGGAGAAATAAAAAAGTTAAACAATAGACTAAACCCAGTCAATTGAGGCTTTGATGACATTATTTTCTGTGTTCGCAACTGTATCAAATGCTTTTTGTGTCTGTTCAGGTGAAAAGTGATGAGTCAGAAGTGGCTCTAAATTAATTTTCCCTTGCTCAATTAGTTTTATAGTTGCAGGGAAATTATATCGGAAGCGACGACACCATTGGAGGTTTAATTCGCGTCTTCTTGCAACGCATACAGGAATTGAGTCGTAATCTTTACCTGAGATACCTATAAGAACAGAACGACCTGCAGGTCTGGTACCATAACAGGCAATCATCAGTCCTTCAGAACGGTTCGTGCAATCAAAGGTTATATCAAAGCCTCGTTTTTCTGTAAGTTGTTGAATCCAATTTACAGATTCATCTACACAATTTTCAAGGTTTGGGACGAAAGTCCAGTGGACACCTAATTTCTGTGCCACAGTTGTTCGATGAGATATTAAATCTATGCCGGCAAGAAATGACACACCGCTGTTCAATAGTATTTGTGCAGTAAGTAGCCCGATAGGACCCAATCCAACGAGCAGAGCCGTTTCTCCGGGATGGACTGAAGCCAATTCAACTGCATGTAAAGCAACTGCTGCGGGTTCTATCATAGACGCAAGTGGTGCCGACATTGTTTTGGGGACGATGAAACAGTGGTCTGCAGGCACAGCCATATATTCTACTAAAGCACCGTCGCAGCCGGGACCACCTAAAAATTGCATGTTCAGGCATACATTATAATGTCCTGTTCTACAAAATTCGCACTTTCCGCAGGCTATACCCGGTTCTACCGCAACTCGCTTCCCAATTAGATGTTTATGCTCTGTGTCTTTTGTCTCACGAACAATTCCTGAAAACTCATGTCCTAAAATTAGTGGCGGTTTAATTATCTGGTCACCAATTTTCCCTTCAAGGTAGTAATGTATATCAGAGCCACAGACTCCTACGGATTCTACCTGAATAAGGACTTCACCGGATTTTAATTTAGGTTTAGGTCTATCAATCAATTCAATTTTACGCGGTCCGAACCAACACGCACATTTCATTTTTATCTTATTCACTTTCTTTATTGATTATCAAATCACATCCAGAACGATTTCGGCTCGTTCTGCAATGTTCACAATTCTGTCGCTAATTCGTTCCAGATAGCCTAATGCGTCGAGGAATATGACCCCTGCTTTAACGGAGCATTCACCTGTTTCTAATCGTTTAACATGGTTCTCAGTAAATTTATTAACGAGTTCATGGATTTTTCTGCCCATTATAACAGCCTTCTTTGCTGAATTGGGGTCATGTTTCTCAAATGTTTGAAATAGAAATTCTAACTGTGAGTTAAGAGCCCCTTGAAGTTCTTGTATCTCGTTGATTGCGGATTGGGTTAGAATGAGTTCGCCCTCCTGCAATAATTTATGTAGTTCGATGAAAGCCTCTGCATGGTCGCCTAATCGTTCTGCATCGTTTACCGCATGAATCAAGGCTGGGATTAATCTTGCTTCTGCAGGTTCCAATTCTCTTCGAGATAGTTCCACCAGGTATTCTGTTATTTCGCGTTGTAACTGGTCAATCACTAATTCCCTTTCCTGAATTCGTTCAGCCAAACCTTCGCCATTCCCTTTGCATAGCAGGTTGCAGGCATCATTCAACGAGTTTTGCCCTTTGCGAAGCATATAGGAAACTTCCTTAACAGCCTGTTCTAATGCGAAGAGGGGTGAACTGAGCAACTTGGGTTCAAGATATTGGAGAGCCGTTTCGCGGTCTTCTCGTGCTGGTGGAAGGATAAGCATGCAAAGTTTCGTATGTAAATCAATAAACGGTAAGAACAAGCATGCATTAAATATATTAAATAAACTGTGAGCATTTGAAGCATGTCTCACAATATTTTCTGGATGCTCAGAAAACACATTTCCCGGGGTAACCCAATCCACGAAGCCTAAAAATAGAGGCTGGTGATTCCATAATGGGACAAAGAAAAGTGCAAACATATACATTGTTCCGATTACATTGAATAGGGTATGTGCTATAGCAGCGCGTTTTGCATTGCGGTTGGCAGGTATTGCAGAAATATTTGCTGTAATGGTTGTTCCGATGTTGTCGCCGAGGATAAGTGGAACGGCGGTGTAGAAGTTTATCAACCCCTGAGCACAAAGGGCTTGAACGAGTCCTACCGTTGCACTACTGGATTGAATGATACAGGTTGCGATTGTGCCTATTAAGATGGACATTAGTGTAGGAATAATTGGCATGACCCCCTGTGCATTGGGGGAGCAATCGAATTTATGAAACCACTGTATAAATTCTGGACTATACCGCAAAGGTTTGAGCACATCTGTCATAATATTCAAACCGAGGAAGAGTAAACCAAAACCGAGAATGAACTGACCAAACGCACGGACTTTGGCATTCTTCGGTAGAAATAACATAACAAAACCAACAGCAATAGCAGGTAAAGCCAATGCCTCCAGACGGAACGCGATTAATTGTGCGGTAACAGTTGTCCCGATGTTGGCGCCGTAAATTACGCCAATAGCCTGTCTTAATGACATAAGTCCTGCATTAATGAAACCTACCACCATAACTGTTACTGCGGAAGAGGATTGCACAAGACCTGTGGTTATTGTTCCTGCAAAAAGTGCTGCGACCCGATTTTGTGCCATAAATTGCAAGATAGCTTTCAGTTTTCTGTCCGCAGCCGATTGAATTCCGGAGGACATTTGCATCATTCCATAAATAAATAGGGCTAATCCACCTGCCAGTGTTATGAGCAACCCCCATTTATTCATGCCCATAACCTTAAACTCTAATGACCGTGTATCAAATCGGTCACGCACGGTTACATCGGGTCTTGTATCGCGTATCTCAATGGAAGCATAATTCAAGCCTGTTTCTGGCGCCAATTTCCAGGAGGTAATTGCTTTCCCTTCATTATCAGTAAGCATATATGGATTTTTCATATAAGCCCCTTTGGAAGAACCTTCTGCACGGAAAAATATCTCAACACCTTTAGCAGGAGTGCCATCACTGTTTACCAATCGCACCCCGAAGGAATCCACAGTCCCGCCGGCAACTGTCTCAGTAGTGGACAAAATCGTTTCCACACCACCAATAGCACGCAATCGAATAGGTTTAACATGGGGAAAGTCGGGTAAAGTTGTTTCTATCCATATATCACCGCACCAATTTCCTAACTTTACCGTTGTCGCTGCGGAACCACCTACATCCGAAATTACTTCCATAGTAGTAGTGTTTGTATCTACAAATATAGCACCTGTATCTGGGTTGAGAACCTTGAATAGGACTTTTACTCCTCCAATACCTCGCCGCTCTCCTTTACCTCCTAAAAGACCCTTTTGAACAGAACTCTCAATAGTTACACGGAAAGGTTTTTTTAATGTTTCTCCATGTAGTCCTGTCTGATGTTCGCCACTCGCATATTCGTCGGGGATTATCCTGTCCGGTACTAAATTCTCTGAATCACAACCTGCAAAGAATAATAGAACTAGCACGATACAAATTGCTAAAAAACAGTAATAACGAGCAGAATTGTAACTACACATAAAATTACTCCATTAGAAATTAATCAAGAGAAAATAAAACCAGCCTAATTCCAGACTGAGCATCAAAACAATTCTATTATATTTCTGTAAAAACATAACATTCTTTCTTTATTCCCCGTTGCGATTATATAAAAAAAATAACTTTTTAGTCAATTTTTTGTATGAGTCCAATAGTTATGAGACAATTTACATTTTCGATGGGACTAGTTAAAGGCAATTAAGTCTGAAATTTTATATATACAACAGGATTTTCATTATATATGTCTTATATGACATATATAATATGACCTATATTTTTTATGCGTCTTTTTAGAAAAAACTTCTTTTCTATTATACCCCTTCATTATGAAGTTTTTCTAAATAAGTGATTAGTAAATCTAAGATTTTTTCAGAATCGCTATCTGTATTACATTCTAAATAAGGGTATTCTTCCCAACCTATTTCGATATTTTCAGACAAAATCTCGTAAGCATATCGTTTTCTTGGAGTGGTTACTGGATGATAGATATCGAATATGATATGAAGTTGATTCTTGTTTAAATTCATTTTCTTAACACCTAAATCAACTGCAAGGACACGTGCTTTCATAATTTTTACTACATTCTCAACAGGTTTAGGAATGGGACCATATCTATCACGGAGTTCTTCAAACAGTTCAGAACATTCTTCTGGCGTCTGGACAGCAGCAATACGCTGATACCATTGCATTTTTTCAAGTGAACTCGGAATATATTCGTCCAATATGCGTGCTTGAATGTTTGCCTCAAATGGAGGTAGTTTTTTGCGAATAATCGGTTCACCTTTCATCTCAGCAATCGCTTCCTCAATTAGTTCTCGATAAGTATCAAATCCGACAGCGTTGATATGTCCACTCTGTTCTGGACCTAATAAATCACCTGCCCCACGAATTTCCAGGTCTTTTAAGGCTACTTGTAGATTTGAACCTAATGTCGTAAAGTCTTCGATTGTTTTTAGCCGCTCTTGTGCCTCTCTCGTTAATGACCTGTCTGATGGCACAAGCAGATATGCAAAGGCACGATGCTTATATCTTCCGACTCTACCTCTAATTTGATATAACTCACTCAGTCCAAACCTATCTGCACGGTCAACAATAATTGTGTTCACATTTGGAATATCAATTCCTGAGGCAATGATTGTTGTGCAGATCAGAACATCTATCTCACGATTAATGAATGCTGTCATTACGCGTTCAAGTTCGTTCTTGGGCATTTGGCCATGACCAATTCCTATGCGTGCATGAGGGAGCAGTTGTTGGAGTTTCATTGCTGTATACTCAATAGTCTGAACTCGATTATGCAGGTAATAAACCTGCCCTTCTCTTCGCAGTTCCCTTTCTATGGCTTCCTTAATCACTTCTGGTGAGGCATGAGTGATACAAGTATGGATAGGCAATCGGTCGTTGGGTGCAGTATTAATCACGCTCATATCGTGAATCCCTGAAAGACAAAATTGCAGTGTTCGCGGTATTGGTGTTGCAGTAAGTGTGAGCGTATCTACATGTTCACGAAGTTTTTTCAATTGTTCCTTATGCCGAACACCAAATCGCTGTTCTTCATCAATCACAAGCAGTCCCAAATCTTTGAAATGAACATCTTTTGATAATAGACGGTGCGTGCCAATAACTATATCCACTTCACCTGTGATTAAACCTTCCAGAACCTTTTTTATCTCTTTTGTGGTTCGCAATCTACTCAGAACTGCAATGCGAATCGGAAATCCAGCCATTCGCTCCTGAAAGGTATGCCAGTGCTGATGAACAAGCACCGTTGTTGGTGCAAGAACTGCAACCTGCTTGCCGTCCATTACTGCCTTGAAACTTGCTCGAATTGCTACCTCAGTTTTGCCAAAACCAACATCTCCACAAATGAGACGGTCCATAGGCTTGGACAATTCCATATCTTGCTTCACCTCTTCAATGGCTCGATACTGGTCAGGCGTTTCCTCATAGTCGAAAGATTCTTCCATTTGTCTTTGCCATGGTGTATCGGGAGAGAAGGTAAAACCTGTAGAATGATGGCGTTTTGCATACAATTTTAATAATTCTTCTGCAAACTGCTTAACCGATTCCCTGACTTTCTCCTTAGTTTTGCTCCATGTCTTTCCACCCATTTTATCGAGATTTGGAGTAACATCTTCACCTGCAATATACTTGCGAACTTGGTCTAACTGCGTAACAGGAATATAAAGCATGTCTCCATCACGATAGACTACTCCAAGATAATCACTGGTCCTCTCTGGAAGCCGATGAAGTCCAGTAAACTTACCAATTCCATGAACCTCATGAACCACATAATCGCCAGGTTTCAAATCTGTTATAGAATAGACATGCGTGCCTTTTCTAAAAAAACGACCCCTTCTACGGACAAATCTTCTGCCAAACAAATCACTTTCACTAAGAAGAACAAATTTTTCATCGGGGTAAATAAATCCAGAACGAACTTTACCAATTTCTACTTTTAAGTCAAATGAATCCTTGTCTAAGCGATATCCCTGTTCAGCAATTAATTCATACATTCGCAATTGCTCTGATGTGGTATTGCACAAAATACGAACTTGATATTTTTCAATATCCCATTGTTTTAACTGCTCCCAGAAATCACTTAAAGTTTTTGTCCATGCTTGCAAAGAGTTCATTGGTATAACAATTCGTGGGGCTGAACGGTCAGGAAGGGATAGAGACGCTATCTCCATATTGGTAAATGCTTCAACTCTCTCAAAGATTTCATTTGAAGTAAATGTATAAGCGTTATCTCTAAATTCATACTCAATCTTTTCGGTTTGAGCCGCAATGTTTAGCGGCTCATCCCATACTATTATTGTTTCTTCTGGCAAATATTCTAACAGGCTATTTTTTTTATTAGGTACAGTATCTTTTAACAACAAGTCTTTTTCTGTTTTAAGGACAATGTCAACATAATCAACGGGGGCAATACTTTTTTGCGTTTCTGGGTCAAATTCACGAGTGGATTCAATTATATCTCCCAAAAATTCTAATCGAACAGGCAATTCATGAGCATAAGGGAATATATCCAGAATTCCTCCTCTTCTGCTAAACTCGCCATGTTGAGAGACACTTGCTTCCCGTTCATAACCAGAATTTATTAACACCTCTGTTAATTTTTCTAAATCGTATTCTTGCTCCACGGCTATATGCAGTTTTTGACTTTCCAGCGATTTGCGTGACGGCACAACCTGTAAAAGGGAGCGTATCGAAGTAACAATAATTTTTGGCACTTGTTTCCCGGAAACAATACGCGTAAGTAGGTTTAGTCGTTCAGATACAATATCTTCAGCAGGGTCAATAATGTCTGTAGGTAGGGTCTCCCACGGTGGAAAATAGGCACAATCTTCCTCTGAAGTTAGCGTTATAAAATCTTCATATACACTCTCTGCTGTTTGAGTGTCAGCAGTAACCAGAAGTGTAGGCTTGTTTAATTGTGAACCAACCAGATATGGAATTACACTCTTTCCTGCTCCCCAGGGACCTACTATTTGCACAAGGTTAGACTTTTGTATTTGCTGGGTCAGTTGTTCAATTATTTTAAATTTTTTTATAGAAACACTCATAAGTTATATGCTGTGGACGCCTTTATATGCCCCTAAAATATAATAACATTATATATAAATGAATCATATTCTTTAATATATTAACGAATAATAATGGCTTCTCGTTCAGGTCCTACCGAAATATATTTGATTGAACATTCAATTCTCTTTTCAATTTCCAGCACATAACTTTTTGCATTTTGGGGAAGGTCTTCAAATCGTCGAATTTTGGAAATATCTTTATCCCAGCCGGGAAGTTCAATATACACAGGCTTTGCTTCTTCAAGTATAGGATTTATTGGGAAACTGTCAATTAATTTGTCTCTAAATCTATAATGAGTGCAAATTTTCAATGAATTTCTGCCTGTAAGGCTGTCTAATTTTGTTAGAGCCACCTCCGTAGCACCCTGAATCTTTATCCCATATCGAGTGGCTACGGCGTCAAAGTGCCCGATAGTTCGCGGTCTTCCTGTTGCAGCACCGTATTCCTTTGCGACCTCACGCAATTGGTTTGCATCTTCGGGCTCCATCAAGGTTATAAACGGTCCCTCACC
>DAOOVZ010000069.1:0-14181 GCA_035370665.1 Candidatus Hydrogenedens sp. | reverse complement strand
TTAAAACAATTACATATCAATATAAATAGCAATTAATATTTCTACGCAAATTTCTCAAAAATGGGCTTTTTGGATAACCATCTACTTTCATCTTATATGGTAATTCCGAGCCATTCCTCAACCATTTTTTTATAATCACTCATGCTTCCACCTTCACGATATTGTGTAATCTGATTGCGTTCAGCAATTTCAAAAAATCGTTTTGCACGAGTTACCATTGATGGGTCACTATTCTTCGTCTTAAAATTCATATCTCTTTTCCGTGCTCTTTCCAGAACTGTGTAGTCTATGCTTAACCTTGCTACCTTAATTCGCTCTAAAACCTCAGCGTTATTTATTACGGCTGCTTCTGCTTTGTCAAACAATTCTTCTGCCTGCTTTATAATTTCAGGAGTGATATGTTTTCCATCCGGTCCGACCCAGATATTCATATGTATATCTCGCTTTTGCACAGGTTTATGTATCAATTCAAGATAATCCATAATATATGGAGCCGCATCTTCATAATACGCGTCTACAAACTCACTTATTGCCAATTTTTCATCATAAGCAGGGTCCCATAGCAATTTGGCATTCAGGTAAGCACTAAGTTCATTAAATTCACCATGCAAAGTAGTGTAAGTATCCTGTTCAAATATACCTGTTACATTATTCCTTATAAAAAAGCGAATATTTGGACCACGAACTTTAAGGTTAGGAAATGGAACAAGATAATTGCTAAATGAAGTTACATAGTCCCAGACCCAGAGACGGTTACAAATTTGGGACCAGCCTTCTACATCTTTTACAAATTCACGATTTTGTTTAGATACACAATCTTCAAATGTATGGGCGAAACAACATTCAATACTGCATAAACGGATAACAACATTCGGCTCAGGCCTCATTGTTTTAGTTGGTTTTCGTGACCACTGATAAGCAAGGGTATCTACAATTTTATCGGGAAACTCATCACGCACTGCACGAGCCACACTGTTCACAAGATACAATAAAGGTCCCATCTGTGAATCTTCTGCTTTCGCCATTGCAGAACATTTTTCACACTCACAATAGTTATACCAATCATTTTGAGAAACAGAAAACACTTTTGCTTCAGGATGTTCTCGCATCCATTTTTTTACTTCTTCAATAACGACTTGTATTAATTCTTCATTTGTGCAACAGAGTTGTGTTTTATCCTTAAGTCGTTTACCATCTTTCATAGAGAAATATTCAGGATGGGTATCGAAATATTTTTCAGGTGGGACAAGCGAGTTAAAGGTATGAACAAAACCGTAATAAACAATTTTCCCTCCATGTTTCTCTGTTAGTTGACAGGTATTTCCATTAGCGCGATTATGTGCACACCAGTCGCCATCAATAAAACCATCCATAGTGAATGGCTCACGATATTCCAGGGGTGGAACAAATATTTCATCAAACAATGGTAGTGCAATCGTCTCCGATTTTGGAATTCTGCTGACTGTTGGTGTAAACCAGCGACAGTTTAAATGGTCATCTAAAAGCCCATATACACCATATAAAGTTCCACGAGGTTCTCCCCCTGCAATAATAATATTATCCTGTAATACCTTCAAGTTGTAGCCTTCTTCACCTAAGCCTTCCCAATCAATATTGCAACCGATATTGTCCAATCTTTTATTTTTCCCCAATATTATTTCCTTACCCTGAATTGGAGAAGAATCTGTGATTATAGGAAGTTCTGCACCACTCATCTCTTTGATATACCGTTGCAATTCTTCACCAGCATATTTTACAGATGGGATACAATTTTCAGGAATTACAATAGAACATTGAGGCTGACTGTCCTTTACTATCATAAAAGCAATTTCAGTAACCGCAGGGGCTTTTCTTGCACAACCAGAAATGGTAAGAAAAGAAATAGCCAATAAAATAGACATGGTAAATAAAAATTTGTTAGATTGCATAGATATATCTCCTGTTTCAATACTATAATTGTCTTGTAATATGTTATATAGTAATACAACAATCATCTTCAAACTTATAAATTCAAAAATAGAATATGTATAAAAATAAATTCCAAATATTTATTTTTTTGTTACTTGTTTTAGTATCTGCTACTAATTCGGTTTATGGTTTTAAATTATTTGAAGAAAAGGAAAAAGAAGTAGAATCTCTGACCGCTTCTGATTATACATATCCAACTTCATGGGCAAAACCGTTAGAACAAGGGACTATAGAAATCCTTGCTATTGCTCCACGCTATTGTTCCAATGATTTTACAGAACTCAAAAAACGATTAGATTGTAATATTCAATTAATTACAGTAGAAGACGCTACACATTTAGGTTGTGACCCATTGTGGGGTTTATGGTGTAAAGAAGGAGAAAAAAATGAGTATATTGTTCAAAAGATAAAAAAGCAATTAGATAAACACTGGGATTTGCTCATTATTGCAGGAATTGATTTAGGAATTCTTCCAGATGATATATACAAAAAAATTATCACTAAAATTAGTGATGGTCGGGGACTTATCCTTATTCCTGCGACAATAGAGACCCCATTAGAATTACCTCCAATAATAGAGATTATTGATAATTTAGAACCTGATTTAGATCCCGCTAAACGATGGCTGCAACTTTTTTCTGTTGACAATCCTGATATAAAGACTTATGCCCAAAACATTCCTATTCAATGTGTAGATTATGAAAAGGGCAAAATGGTTTATATTAAAAACTACTTAAATGGAGTAGAAAATCATGCACTTCTGCCTGAAAAAGCAGTAGTAGGGGAGATGGTTTATCTCGAAAATGCCTGGGCAGGTATTATTTCTCTTATGCTATGGGCAACTAAAATTGTAGATAACAGCAAAATACTTAATGTTACAGACGCAAAACCACCTGGACCCATAGAAGAGGAAATCCCACCTGAACTACCAATAGCAGTAGTTCAAAACTTAAATCAATCTTTACTCGGAACAGGGATTTATCCTATTTATATTGAAATCCGAAGAAATGGAAAACAGAAAATTGGCAATATCAAAATACAAATACGCAGGGAAAAAGATTATTTACATTTTCAACAATATCAATTTAAACCGTCTATTCAGAAAAAAGGTGATGCACTTGTCCAGGTCGAAATTCCAATAGGAGCAGGAAACTATTTTTTGGATGTATGGCTAACTCAAAAGGGAAAGGTTATTGACTATTTTACTAAAAGATTTACTTTTTCATCCTGGCCTGAGATTGTGTCGGTTGAGGCAAATAAAAAATCTGTTTTTCCAAATGATTCTATTTCACTAAAAATAAATCTTCTGTCAAACATGTTAGAGAACAGAGAAGGAACAATCATTGTTCAAGGAATTGATAATTATTCATCATCATTATCTCCTGATGGGAATTTAATTTGTGAGCAAACAAAAACAGTGAAAGGCAAAGAAAGTGAAGTTGTAATAGTATTGAACTTTGCTGACCTCATAGGAAATTATCTAAAAATAAATGTCTGGGGTGCTCCCATGAAAATAAACACGCTTGGAACAAATTACCCAACCTTATTCTCATGCCACACTTTGTTTATCCCTATACAACGAAAAGTATTAAAAAAGGAATGGAAAAACTTTGTTTATTTGCCGAACATTAAAGAATATAACCAATTGCAAATTACAAAAATTTTCGAACAAAACTTTAATTCTGGGATATATCTACCTATCGAACAATTTAAGGAAGAAACTCAAACAAGGTTTTATCAGCCATTTATAGTTCAAATGGTAGAAGAAACATCAAAAATCGCAAATTCTGATAACCAAAGGCAACCCTGCATTAATGATGAAAATTATATAAACATGGTTAAAGATAATCTAACAAAGATAAACGAGGTATCTGTGATACCATCTCCGTATGCCATCTCATTAGGGATGAATAATTGTCTGATTCAATCAGATGAACTGGTCTGCTACTGTGATAAATGTATTAACAAATTTGAGGAATTTGCCGAATTAAGTGGGTTTTTACAAAACATACAAGATTTTAATCATAACCCTGTTATGAATGACCCTGATACTATTCGACAATCTTTGTTAAATCATAATTTTCCGATATTTCTAACATATTATCAAAAATTTATGGCAGATAGTTTTATAAATTTTGAAACTATTTTGGAAAACAAATTAAAACTAACTTTCCCTGACACACCAATAGGTTTCCGAATTTATCCCGGGAACGAGGCAATACGTGGTATTGACTGGCTTGGCGTTATTAACTCTATGGACTGGATTGTATTTGACCCAGAACCTATGTCCTTTACACTAATACCTTACCTAAAATCGCAGAACAAGTCTTTCTGGGTAAGTTTAGATTTCACTAATCCCAATCAAAGTCCAGAAGAATTAGCATGGTATTATTGGAAGGCTATATTAAATCAGGCAAATGGGATATGGTTTCTCTCTCCTCTTGGAAATGCAAAAAACTCCATGCCAATTAAAATAATCAATGAAAATAATAGTATTACTCAACCCTTTTATAATTTTTATAAAACTCACAAAATATTACAACAAGGCTATGGAGATTTACTTTTCCAATCAAAACCCGATTATGATGAAAGAGTGGGTATTTATTATTCTGTTGAAAACCTTTTTTTAAGTTCTGTTTTCCCGAACTATAGTTATAAAAACTCTCTGGTAAATTTTACACGAATCCTTAATGGTTCAGGAATAAATCCTGTTATCGTCACTAAAGAAAATTTGTTGTCATCTAAAGGTCTGAAAGCAGTGATACTCCCTTGTTGTCTCTGGCTATCAGAGGAAGAAGTAGAAATATTTATAGAATTTTTAAAGAGGGGTGTAATCATTGCGGACATTTCCCCGGGAATAATTGGAAGCGATGTTATGATAGAAAAAACAATAGATATTAATGAAAGATTAAATGATTTGGGAATTTTGGTAGAGAAATTACTAAATGATAAAGAAACTTCTATCGTATCTAACGATAAATTAGACAAAAGTAATATCTTTATATATGGTGAAAACATGGCAAAAAATATCGAAACGGAACCACTAAATTCTGTGAAAAGAAAAATCATATTTGTCCAAAAAATCTTGTATGACAATGAAATAAACAGTCCATTTCTAAAAGAAGGCGATTGGATTGATGGACAATTTTTCTCATTTAACAATAGAAAATTAGTTGCATGGCTACCAAATATTAATCCTATATCTATTAATAAAGAGTTAACACTAAACACCAATATATTTCAGAAAAAACAAGTGAGAGGACTTTTAACTGAGAAAAATATCCGTAATATAAAAAAGATTAAGTTAGATATTAAACAAGAAATCCCCACTTTATTAAGTTGTGTTCCAAAAACTTCGAGTAAAATTGAACTGACTCTTCCCAAAATTGTTAATCCGGGTAATAGGCTACCTATAAAATTACAGATTACAGGAAATGAAAATGAAGAGGTTGAATATTGGGTATATCTTGAACTTAAATTGGACCAAGAGAAACAAAAGCCTTTATTCTCACAGTTAATTAACATCAAACAGAATGAGAGCAAAGAAGTATTTATATCCATTCCGTTAAATCAAGTTTTAGGATGGTATGTTGTTAACATTCATGAACTAATATCAGGATTAAAAACATCAGAATTTATAAAAATAGAAATGTAATAAACAATATTTTTTTTCTGTGTATAATAAAAGAATAATTTAAAGCATAAGTATCTAATTCAAATTCAATGATACTATTAAAACTTGCAATAGAATAAATTATAAATGTAAAATCTCTATACAAACTCAAAACATCGTAGAAAGGAGGTGAAAAAGGGTAAAAATAACCCAACTAATGTTAAGGGAAGCACGGTGAAAGTCCGTCGCAGACCCGCTGCTGTAACTGGGGACAAACACCAGAGAAAACCACTGCTCATAAGAGTGGGAAGGACTGGTAAGTAGAAAGAGCCAGAAGCCAGAAGACCTGCATTAGTGGGTAGCACAAAACTGTAACAACTCGTGGAAAGGTTGTTGCGGGAATGGCATTTCTCCTTCTGTGAAAAAGCCTCCCTGCCTGCTTTTCCTACCTTACATCAAATCAAAAAACAACTAAATTGTATTTTAATACCAGAAGGAGGATAACAATATGTTTTCTCGTAATCGTATGTCTATTTTTATCATATCCTATTTTTTGTTTGCTCTTATAGGAAACACTGAAACTATCACACAATTAACAAATCTTCCTCAACCTGCACTCGGTTCCTATTTTATTACCTCTGCACCATTGAAGGATGGGACTTTTTTAATCTGGAACGGTAATCAAGTTTATAAAGAGACATCACCTAAAAGTGATAACTATTCATTAATTGCTTCGGACTATCTGGGAGACCCAGCCTTTATAACAGTTAGCCCAGATGAACAAAAAGTCGTTCTTGGACAGGGCTACCAGGGAAATTTGTATCTTCTCAATCTAAATAATCCTCAAGATTTTACGCCGTCATCTATTATTGCAAATCTGCCACATTATTACGGTATTTTCTTAACTCCTGATTTGTTACTACTCGATATTACTAAATCAGATTTTTCCGGTAGCGAGATACATATATTACCTGTTAATACTAAAAGCAATCATGAAAGCCAACTCGTCCTGACAAGACCACAAAAAACAAGTAAAGACCTAGTAATTGATAAACCTCCCTATGCTTATTCTGCCACATTGGCGATTGCCAATAATTGGGTATACATCATGGATGGAAATGCTCGTGAATTGCGAAAATTCTCAACATCTGCCTTGATTAACGCATACAATAGCCATACAACCCTTGACTGGGAAACAGATGGAACATTGATAGGCAATCCTGGAATATATTTTACAGGCGGTGTTTTAGGTGTAACAATAGATAATCGCCTGCTTATAGCAGGTTCAGAAGGATTTATGTTACCCGGAGGCATACAGGAGGTAGACGCAACCACAGGCGCAGTCATTCAGATATGGGACCCTGCAAACAATCAGGGATATTACTCTGCTTTTTATAATCCTTATTCAGACACCATACTGGCAATTATAAATAATACAGGTTATCTAATTGTAAGAACCGAGCAAGAAACATGTCCAGACTGTTCACCTATAAGAAAATCTATGTATCGAGTGGGTGAAAACATTTGTCTTGATTTATTTGGTGTTGAAGTTCCTTCTGACACAACTTTTATATGGAGTAAAGTCGGAACAGACATAATTAATAATCCAAGAATTTCAGGTATACACTGTAAAAACTTGCTAATTTACAATGCCCAAGCAGAAGATAGTGGAACTTACATTTGTGCCTACAATAATCAAAAGGCTACATATACAATTCAGATTATTGTAACCGACAAAGCATTACCTTTGTCTAACCCATATTTATTTATAGCACTAACTGTTTTTCTAATCACCACTGCTCTAATCAAAATCAGATATTCTAACTTGTGATATAGAAAAAATTCTATAAAAGAAGAGGATGAAATTTTTCATACCTCTTCTTTTTATTTTTACAGAAATCCTCTTCTGTAAATCGTTATAAATATTTTGATAAAATTATGCATATCCTTATTTGTTTTAAAATTCCCAGAAAGATGGAGATATCACTGTGAAAAGTTATGAAATTCGTGAGAGTTTTTTAGAGTTTTTTAGAAATAGGGGACATGTAATTGAAAAAAGTGATACATTAATTCCTAAAAATGACCCAACTTTGCTATTTACAAGTGCAGGTATGGTGCAGTTCAAACCTTATTATACTGGCGAAGTTCCTCTACCATATCGCAGAGTAGCAAGTGTGCAAAAATGTTTAAGGGCTGGAGGAAAAGCAAATGATTTGGAGGAAGTAGGGAAGACCTCGCGTCATCTAACTTTCTTTGAAATGTTGGGAAATTTTTCATTTGGCGATTATTTCAAACAGGAAGCAATACATTGGGCATGGGAATACTCAACAGATATTATGAAGATAAAACCTGAACAAATCTGGATAACTGTATTTAAAGAGGATGATGAAGCCTTTAATATCTGGCATAAAGAAGTCGGAGTTCCAGAAAATAGAATTGTTAGAATGGGTAAAAAAGACAATTTCTGGGGACCCGCTGGTGAGTCAGGTGCATGTGGCCCTTGCTCTGAACTTTTATTTGATAAAGGTGAAATAATAGACCCAAAAGCAACACCTGAAAATGACCCTAATGAGCGATTTTTGGAATTCTGGAATCTGGTTTTTCCACAGTTTGACCAACAGATAGATGGCACCCGATTACCCTTAAAAAACAGGGGTATTGATACAGGCATGGGTTTAGAAAGAATGTGCATGCTTTTGCAAAATAAACCAACTGTTTTTGATACAGATGTCTTATTTCCTATTATTGAGGCTACACAAGAAATCGCTTCGTTTACATATAACGATAAACCTGTCCCATTTAGAGTCATTGCAGACCATATACGAGCACTATCATTTATGACGGCTGATGGAATACTACCTTCTAATGAGGGGAGAGGTTATGTATGGCGAAGATTATTAAGAAGAGCCTCCCGATTTGGAAGGGAAATTGGATTGACTAAACCATTTCTATTCCAAATATCAAAAGTTGTAGTTGATGGAATGGGAAAATACTATCCTGAATTATTTGAGACAAGAACACAAATAGAAAAGACAATTCAGATGGAAGAAGAAAGATTTGAAAACACTCTCTCAAGAGGTATGGACATAATTAAAGAACTTTTTGAGGATATGAGAAGTAGGGGAGAGACTATTATCCCGGGAGATATTTTATTCAAACTTCATGATACTTATGGCTTTCCTCTTGATATAGTAAAAGATATGGCAGAAGAGGAAGGATTTAAATTAGATGAAAAGGGCTATACAGAAACAAAAGAAAAACAAAGAGAATTTACCCGTAAAACCTGGACCGGCAGTGGACAGCAAGAAATTTCTCCAATATATCATAAAATTCTTGCTAAATATGGTGAAACAAATTTTGTAGGATATGATAAATATTCCGAAATAGGTAAAGTAATTGCAATAGTTAAAAATGATAATCTTATTGATGAGTTAAGAGTAGGAGAAGGAGGTCATGTAATTCTTGATAAAACACCTTTTTATGCAGAAAGTGGGGGGCAGGTGGGGGATATCGGCATCTTAGAGGGCCTGGATGGTCAAACTTTAATTGAAGTAGTTGATACCAAAAAGGTTATTGGAAAACTGTTTGTCCACAATGTCAAGGTATCAAATGGAGTATTAAAAACGGGCTGTGAAATAAACGCTATTATTGACCAGAAACGAAGAATATCTATACAAAATCACCACACAGCAACACACCTATTACAGGCTGCATTGAGGGATATTCTGGGTGAACATGTTCATCAGTGCGGCTCGTTTGTATCAGAGGAACGACTGCGGTTCGACTTTACACACTTTGAAGCAGTTGGTTTTGAAAGACTCTTAGATATAGAACAATGGGTTAATGAACAAATAAGGAAAGATTTGCCTGTGGAAGTCTTATATCTACCCATAGAAGAAGCACGAAAACTGGGTGCAATGGCTCTGTTTGGTGAGAAATATGGTGACACTGTCCGTGTTATTAAGATTGATGATATTAGTATGGAATTTTGCGGTGGCTGCCATGTCCAACGGACAGGTGTTATAGGCGGTTTTAAAATAATATCAGAGTCATCTGTATCCGCAGGCGTTAGAAGGATTGAGGCTATTTGTGGCGAACCATTTATCAAATGGATTCAAAAAACAGAAAAAATGCTCAAAGAAGCCGCTGAAACATTGAACACTTCACCTGAACTTTTAATAGAACATATAAATCAGTTAATAGAAGAAAATAAAAAACTGTCAAGAGAATTAGAAAAATGGAAGCGACAGGCATTGCTTGGAGAAGGTGAGGATTTGCTAAAAAGTATTAAAACTGTGAATGGTGTTAACTATATCACATTACAATTAGAAAATGAGGACATTAACCAGGCAAGAATTCTGGTTGACCACTTAAAAGATAAGATAAAGTCAGGTATTGTTGTTATCGCTATTAAATATGATGATAAGGCAACTTTTTGTGTCGGCGTTACAAACGATTTAACAAATAAGTTCAGTTCTTCCGAAATAGTTAATAAACTTGCCCAAATTGTCGGCGGTAAAGGAGGTGGTAGGAGAGATTTCGCACAGGCAGGTGGAAAAGAAATACAAAAATTTAACGAGGCAATTGAAAATGTTCCAAAAATTATTCAGAGTCTTGCTAAATCAGAAAAGAATTAGTTATTTAATAGTTCCGCTTTTTCTGGCAAATTTATTATTTGCTCAAAATTATTGTTATGGAGATACTTATGTTTGTGCGCATAGGGGAGATGTAAAAAATGCACCAGAAAATACTCTGCCTGCTTTTCAGTTGGCAGTAAAAAAAGGGGTTCAAATGATTGAATTTGATGTCCAAATGACAAAGGATGGACATTTAATAATCATGCACGATTCAACTGTAAATAGAACTACTAACGGTCAAGGAAAAGTGTCAGAACTTACAAGTGAAGAGATTTACAAATTAGATGCCGGTAAGTGGTTTAATGAAAAATTTGAAGGATTAAAAGTCCCGTCTCTGGCAGAAGTAGTATCTATAATTCCTAATGAGATTCTTTGTAATGTCCATGTCTACGGGGATGAGTTTGTGACAGGCAAGGTAGCCACAACATTAAAAGAAATGGGACAAGTGGGGAAATGTTTTATTGCTTGTAATAATGAAAAACAGGTTCAGGCAGCCCGAGAAAAAGTACCAGAAATAAAAATATGTTTAATTCCTGAAAGATTAGAAAACAGGAGAGAATTTGTAGAAAGAGGGATAAAATTAAAAGTTGATTATCTACAAGTTAGTTTTACACAAGGACTTGATAATCTTAAAGAGGATATAGAACTTGCACATTCACACGGGATTAAAATCAATTTTTTTAGTGCACAGAAACCAGAAATTATTAAGAAACTTGTTGAAGCAAAGGTAGATTATATTTTGACTGATGATGTTGACCTATGCTTTGAAGTATTAAAAGATTATGGGACTAAACCTCTAAATATAAAGATGTAGATAGAAAAGGAAATTAGACTAAAATAGTTTTAAAATAAATGAATTTTTAATCCGCTCATTTTACTAAAAATAAGGAAATGCCAATATGCCATATCCACAACTTGACCGATTTCAAATAAAATTTAAGCCTTTAAGTCAAAGGAAAGATAAAGTTTTTATTGAAAAAGACGCCGTTTACCCTGAAGATGAACCCCAAACCACATTAAACGACCTGTCTAAAAAGATTTTACAACAAACAGTTGAGCGATTAGTTATGGCAAAAGATAAAAACCGTTCAAGAATGTTAGTTTTTGGTGCTCATGCAATAAAAAATGGGTTAGCACCTGTAATTATGTATCTAATTGAACACAAATGGGTTACCCATATCGCAACAAATGGCGCTGGGATTATTCATGATTGGGAATTTAGTTATCAGGGACATAGTAGCGAGGATGTTCGGACAAATGTAAGTAAGGGAGAATTTGGTATCTGGGAAGAAACAGGATTTTATTTAAACTTATCAATAGTTGTAGGTGCTTATGAAGGAAAAGGATATGGAGAATCAGTGGGTGCTTTTGTCGAAAATGAAGGTTTATATATCCCCTCTAAACAAGAACTTATAGAATATATTAAAAGTAATATAGAGAAAAATCCTGATTCTTGTGCTGCCGCATCTGATTTATTAATGAAAATTAACGAATTTTCATTGAAAGAAGGGTTTTTAAGTGTTCCACATCCTTATAAAAGGTTTGGATTACAAGCCTTTGCATTTCAGCA
Organism: Candidatus Hydrogenedens sp.; assembly: GCA_035370665.1. Taxonomy (GTDB): domain Bacteria; phylum Hydrogenedentota; class Hydrogenedentia; order Hydrogenedentales; family Hydrogenedentaceae; genus Hydrogenedens. The sequence continues at coordinate 2,393 of DAOOVZ010000069.1, read as the reverse complement.
TCAGGTTCCATTTACAGCACACCCAATGATAGGTCATGATATCATTTATACACACCCAATGAATTGCTGCTCAGCAATTGGTAGAGCGTCTCAGCGTGATTTTTTAACCTTTGCCAATTCTGTTTTAAATTTAGATGATGGGATATATATGAGCATAGGTTCAGCAGTGATGTCACCGATGGTTTTTGAAAAATCCTTGTCTATGTCACAAAATATATCAATCCAGAGAGGTAGTCCAATAAAAAATCATTTTATCACAGTAGTTGATTTACAAGAATCAAAATGGGACTGGTCGAAGGGTGAACCTCCAATGGATAGACCAGAATATTACCTTAGATTTAATAAATCTTTTGCGAGAATGGGGGGGACATTTAATTACCTGACTATGGACAATAGAGATTTTCTTTTACATTTAGTTCATAGCCTAATGCAGAAGTAGTTTTATTAAAATATAAGAACCGTCTAAAACCAAATCAATTTCAGTATTTGTCTTTACAATCTTATACTACTATCCAAAAAATTAAAATATAACAATTTATATTAAGTGATTAACTAATTATGATACAGTAAGTTATTATAGAAATATAACTTTAATTGTTATATGTATATTTGACAAATATTATTTTTACAATAGTAATATCAGTATAATAGAGATAAATTATGCTTTCTTATAGTATCTATAATTGAAACATAATATATATTATCGGACATTATATTTGCTAATCTTTTTATTTGTTTTTTAAAGAGATATCTTTATCTGTGCCTTCACTATGTAATTAACCCCTAACTTCCCATGAATTAAGTAATAGGTAGGTTTAGTTGTTTGATTATAGTTTTAGTTTGTTTTGGGAGTTCTAGGTTTTGCCAGTCATTGGCAATTTTTATTTTCCTGAATTTAGATAACAACAAGAGAACATCAGATACACTATATTTATCTAACAGTTTCTTCTCTATCAACTGATGGTATATCTTATAGTAATATACGAGGGAAAGGTAGTTAATAAACATCCAGCCCTCTAATGTATAGTCATCGTGCATATATGTCCTGTCTGCATTCAGGATGTTCTTGAATGTGTCAAATAGTTGCTCTATCTCCTGCCTACTCTTGTAATACTGGTATATCTTCTCACACGATAAATCAGAAAGATTAGTGATTAATGCAACTGTCCCAAAACTGCTCTGCTTACTATGAAAACCCTCTAATGTATACCCAAACTCAGGATGCGTCTCTATCCGACTCAAATAATCATTCTCCTCTTCCAATCGCAACTTCTCATCTAAATATACACATATCTCTGACCCCTTATTCTCTATCCTGTAATACCAGATAAACCTATCCATATACCTAAAATAACCATCAAATAAACTCTTATCTCCATCCTTTATCCGACTATAATCTATTAATCTATTATTCCGCTTCAACGGTAGTATAAAACGAAAACCACCATCTTCTAATAACCTGCGATTATTATCAGAATAAAAACCTTTGTCCCCTATTATTATCGCATCCTCTATGCCTATCTCCAACAGCGTAATACCTAACGAACTCACATCCCTAACATTGCCAGGCAATAAACGATAATATAATGGCAACTGCTTATCGTAAGAAAATAAGAACAGTAAATTCACTTGTGGCATAAACTCTAATTTACTGTTATACCCCCTCTCATTCATACTCATACCCTCTGATAATGAAAATATATGTGTCAAATCTATTAATAACCTCTCACTACCAGTTATAAACCTACTCAAAAATCCCACTATATTATTCCTACTCCTGCCTAAGTCCTCTAATAAACTATGCAAACTGTTCTTACTTAACCTCGCTCCACTTATCTCCTCAGATAACCAACTGTCCTGATAATGTATCCCTACATGCTTCAATGGACAATGATACATTACTCTTATAATACTTAATACCAATATCTCCTTCCACATATCAGGAAAATATCTTTGCAATTGCTGTTTAATCTCTTCTGCTATGCTTAGCAAATATGCACTTGAACCATACTCCTTTATCGCCGTAGGTATACCTTGCTTTGGTCTTGGCTTTTGTAGACCTTCAGGGGTTATGACTCCTAAATATCTCCCTGTAATCTTCTGTGGTCTTTTCTTCTCCTTATTCCATTTACTAGTGATTTTATAGAGGTAATAGTGTCCTCTTATGTAATGAATAGCAGTTCCTTTGGTTTTGTATTTTGTGACCCAATCTGGATAGTTCATATAGTTTTCCTTATATTACTTGCCAAGTAATATTATAACATAAAACTACACCATTGTCAAATAAATAATCAAATATACTCCTACCCCTATCTATTCCATAAGTATCATAAACCCACTAACCTTAACCTAATCCAATCTATCTCACATATTACTTAATCCGTGGGAAGTTA
>DAOOVZ010000068.1:0-14187 GCA_035370665.1 Candidatus Hydrogenedens sp. | reverse complement strand
TATACACTTTAATTTTAACATCTTTCTCACTAGTGGATTAAAATAGATAATCACCATAAAATTTATTTTCCCGCACCTACACTTTATTTCTTACATATCTTTATGTTTAGAAAAAATTTTCATCTCCTGGAAGGGTAAAATATATTTCTTGACATACCAAACAACGATTAAACAAAAAACCCCCAACTTTCATGTCTTTGTCTTATATGCCTTATAAGACCTATCTTTCTATCACTTCCTCCGCTGAATAAGTGCTTTTTTTAGAAGCCTCACATATAATCTGGTCGGGGTGAGTGGATTTGAACCACCGACTTCTGCGTCCCGAACGCAGCGCTCTAAACCGGCCTGAGCTACACCCCGTTTAAGATTTAAACCCTACCTTTTTACCTTGCTAATTATGATATTAAATTTTAAGAAATGGATTTGTTATAAAATGTAAGCGTAATATCTGTTCCAAATGCTGGACAAACACAAAATTCTCTCGTCATTAAATCTTTTATCCAATTATATTTACAAATTACTAAAATTATGTTTTATATGTTAGCATATTCAATACTAAAAATCAAGTTTTTGTATGTAACCAACACATAAATAAGATTTTACTTTTTGTGTAGTAATTGGATTAAAAAGGTAATACTGCTATCCGATTAAAGTAGCGTTAAGAACTATTTTACTCTTCTTTGTATATATCATCAATTTTTATCTGATTAAATTCATTAAATTCTAATTCTTTAGAAAGTATATTATTAAACAGACCAAAAGGTAGCTTTATATTTATGTCTTCTTCCAGTAATACTGGGTCTATATCAGGAAATTTATTTAAAATGCTTTCTTTGCTTATATTAAGTGCTTTTACAATATCTTTGAAAAACATAATTTCATTGTATTCTACATTTCTATCTGCTTTAATCATTTGGATAATATAATTTATTATTATATATTTTTCGTCTTCTGTTAACTCTATATCCCGGAGAAGATTAAGATGTTCAACAATAAAAATTTTTCCTTTTTTGTTTATTTCTGTTATTAATTTATTAATCTCTTCTTCAAAGTTCTCTTTTAATTCAATATTTAGATATTGTTTAAAAATAGAGTAAAATAATTCTATTTCATGCTGCTCTATATTTCCATCTGAAGTCATACAGCAGAAGATTGTTTTTATTAATAAGTTTTTGAAATCTTCCTCGTTCATAATTAATCTTCCTTCTTCTTTTCAGGGGAAAAGCCAATTTTTGATTTTTTTATATCTGTGTAAATATTTACCTCAAATTCTTTTCTTATCTCTTCGTATTTTTTTAATTCTCTAATAGGCACAGTTGGTTTTTGCGATTTTATTATCATTTCTAAATCTTCCATCATAATTCTTGAATTATCTCTTTTACCGTCTTTCATATTTTTTATAGCAATTCGAGAGGATTCATCAACTATGAATTTAATATCGCTAGAAACATAATTTTCAGTAATTTGGGCTAGTTTATCAAAATTTATTTCTAAATCATAAGGTCTATCTTTAATATAAAGTTCAAATAGGGCTTTTCTTGCCTCATAATCTGGTGGCGGTATATAGAACCATTTTTCAAGTCTTCCTGACCTTAAAATGGCTCTATCTATTAATTCTGGTTTATTCGTTGCTCCAATTAAAAACACACCAGAACTACCAATATTATCAACTTGTGCTAAAAATTCGTTAACTTCTCCACGCATACTGGCATTATCAATTTTATCTCTATCCGGAACAATAGCATCTAATTCATCAAAAAATAATACCGTAGGTGCTTCTTTTTTCGCCTCATTAAAAATTTCTCCTATCTTTTCTTGAGTCCCGTGAATATAAATACTTGCAATATCTGAACATTTTATTTTAATAAAATTAAGACATGCTTCTTCTGCAAATTTTTCTGCAAAAAAAGTCTTTCCACAACCTGGTGGACCGTATAATAAAATCCCATTAGGAATATATAAATTATGTTTGCGATATTCTTCTGGATTTTTAATCATATCAATTACATCGTTTTTAAGTTTATCTTTTAATTCTTGCATTCCGCATATAGCAATAAACCCTCTTTTTTCATTGCTATGGATATTTTTTTTAATATAAGTGCTCTTATCAGTTTGTGTCTTTACTCCATCAATTTCAACTTCTATTTCTCCATTTAAGGCTTTTAAAAATTCTTCTGCAGTTTGGAATCTTTTATCTGGGTCCTGAGAGAGAGACTTTTTTATAATAGGTAGAATAGCCTCATCAAAATCTACTACACTATTTATATTAGGATATGATAAAGGTTTTTCTCTCTCGTTTAATAATTTTTCCTCTATCTCTTTGTTATCTATTAGTTTCCCTAAAGCCTCAGGATTGTCAGGTATATCACTACGAAACCATGGTGGTATACCGAACAATAAATGATATAACATTACTCCGACAGAATATAAATCCGTTTGAGGAGAGAAAATATTGTTAAAATTTTCAGGAGCTAAATAGTAAGGATTCAATCCCTTTCTATTATAAAGTTTTCTTGATTGAAGAAATGAGCGAGACTTACTAAAATCAATTAACATTGCTTTCGTTGGTATTTCTGATAAATCCAACATTATATTCTCAGGGGTTACTGCGTTATGTATAATAGGTTCATCTAATGAATGTAGGTAAGATAATCCTTTTAATATATCAATAATAATATTTTTAAGTTCATATAGGGTTATTAATTTTTCTCTCACTTTTTTTTCATATAAGGTTTCACCGGAAATAAATCGTAGAACTAAATATCCAAATCTTTTACCTTCATGTATAAATTCCCCATCATCTTTATAGGTTGTAATATTTTGATGATTGACTTTTTTTAATATTTCTATTTCGATTATATTGTTATTTTTATCAAATTCAGACAGATTTAATTTAGCATAATCATAAATTTTCATGAAGTATACATTACCATCGTTATCTTTAACGCGATAACATTCTCGTTCTTCCTCTTTTTTAATGAGGAATAAAACCTTATACTTGTCAGCAATTACAAAATTTTTTGGAATATTACCTATATTCATAAATGTCTAAACAATTCTAGTTCTGGGAGGTCTCCTCCGTCTTTATGCATTAATTGGACTATTTCTTTAAGTATTGCCCGAATATTATTAGGATTATTTCTTCTAACCTCATTCAGTGCTTGATTTATTAAACGCCTCGCTTCTTTTGGGTCTGTCCATCTGAAAGCATCAAAATTTTTATCGAGATGTGATATTAATTCAATTAAAAGTCTATCTCCTTCTATTTCATGAAGAATTGAAAGTATACATTTGTTGATTTCTATAATTAATCGTTTTGCTTCTCTTAGGTTTTCTTCTCTAATTATTATTTCTATATTGTTTCTAAACTCAGATACTACTGTCTCTATTTTAGTCATGTTTAATTTTCTATCATCATTATTAGCCTTAACCTCTCTTATTAATTCTTCCAGTTTGTAAAACACCTCTTTTAATTCATCTTTTACTTTTATCCATTCAATTTTCTTCCTTTTTTTCTCTGTTTCAAGTAATAATCTTCGAATTTCATTATCAATCTTGATTTTTCCATCAACATCGTCCTTAGATTGTTCTATCTGTCTCTTGAGATTATCACATTCTATTTTTATATGTTCATCATTTTCTACTTGTATTGTTTCTTCAACCTTTTTAACTTTGCCAATAAGTTCTTCTGGAGATGGAGTTTGAATCTGCTTTATTTCTATTTTTAGTTCTTCCGAATGCTCAATTGTAGGGAACTCTGCCTCAAAATTTAATATTTGTGAAGGGTCCACTTTTATAGTTATATTTAAAGGGCTTCCTTCTGGTAATAATTTTGGTAAATTGTCTCCACTAATAATCACATCTATTATTTTGTAATTTAAATCTGGATTTGTTCCCTCAGCGTTAAAATCTCCTTGATAAATAGGTATTCGAATAATATCATTTTTATTTCCCGGACGAATATTTTGTCTGGTTTTTAGGTTTTCAACAACTCCTGTGATACCATTTCCAATAGATTTACCTTTTTCTAGCCCTTTTACAGGAATAAACAGTTCTTTTTCTTCGATTGGAAAATAAACAGATATTCCAATATGATAAGGCAAAGTCTGCATTCTATCAACGCCACCTATTCCATGTAAGATACAGAATCCATTGGGTTCACATGCGATTTTATTTTCTAATTCATCATACATATAGATTGTGAAATTATTTGGTCTATTCTCCAAAAGAGAAACATCGAATAACTCTGGTTTATCTGAAACAAGTTTTCTACCACTAGACCATGAATTATCAGAGCGTGTAATTTCTACATAATATTTCTTACTGGAATCAAGAACTTTAAAATATAAACATTCTGTTGATTCTGTTGTGCAAGATTCATAACGCAACTCTATTTTTATACTATCTGTATTCAAATCAGATTCTATACTTCTAATTTTTTCTGGTATAGACCTTGTTGACGCATAGAGGGCTGCCCCTTTTGCGACTACAGTCATAGGGTCTATTGATATGGGTATTTTATCTGTTATCTGATTTGCAACCATATCTCTTAAAACTGGGGAATAAGTCGGACCACCAACAAGCAATAAAGCATCAATACTTGATGTTTCCAAATGATTTCTTTTTAATAATTCTATGGTAATATTAATACTTTCCTGAAAAATAGGCGAAACAATTTCTTTTATATCTTTTTGCTTAATAACCATATCAATTTCAGGTTCAACATTATTATCATCTCTAAAAGGTAGGTCTCCTAGATTTGTTAAAAGGGGATATTCATCTTGAAAAGATAACTGTATCTTTGCTTCTTCTGCATATATTCGAAGGGCTTTTCTTAATTGTTCTTTTTTATGAGGGTTATTAATAATACTCCTCATAGAATACCTGCTCTGCAAGTATGGAAAAATAATATTATCTACAATGGCAAGGTCTATATCCTTACCTCCCAAAGGGTCACGACCTGCATTATCTATAACAGAAAGAATACCATCTTCAGATTTTACTAATGAAACATCAAAAGTTCCTCCACCAAAATCATAGACCAGCCAGTAACCATTTGTGCAATCTTTTTGTATTCCATAGGCAATTGAGGCTGCAACAGGTTCTTGTAGTAATTCAATATATTCAAATCCAGCCAATTCTGCTGCTCGTTTTGTCGCTTCAATTTTAGGTCCTATAAATGTTACAGGGTGTGTAATTACTATTGATTTAACATTTTCTCCCGTAACAAACGATTTCAATTTTTTCAATACCTCTGCTGAGAGTTCTTCTGATGTATAATATCTACCAGTATTAGGACAGAAATATTTATGGTCTGAACCCATTGTTCTTTTGAAAGTAACAAAAGTATTTGTCTGATTATCCTCAAAAGTTTTCAATGTATTAACATATTCTCTCTTTAATTCATTATAAGCACGGTCTCCTACAAATATAATTCCCCTATTAGTAAAGTGAACACAAGATGGCATAGTATCTTTAAGAGTATCTGATTTAATAATAACGGGGACTCCATTTTCTATCCTTGATATAGCAGAATTCGTAGTGCCTAAATCAATACCATAATCAATTGTATATCTCATTTCTTTACCCTTATCTATGTTTGGTTTATTTATAATTATTTATACTTCTTTTTTTACTCCTTTTGATACTTCTACATGTGGTTGTTGTATCATTTTTTCTCTATAGTTAACCTGAGGAATTAGAACCTTAGAAATTATTAACTTCCCCTCACTTAAACTTTCATCCTCAATAAAATTTACTACATTTATTGACATCCCCTCATTATAAGGGACACCTAAAAGGACAGGCATTTCATAACCATTCGAGGAAAGTCTGTCCCTTAATTTATTTATTGACTTGTTTAACTGTTTTAATCCTACAGTTTCAGGGTCCATTCTTTTGAGGTTTCTTTCAATAGTATTAATTTCATTTGCTACAAACAATGCCCATTTATGGTCTTCTTCGGCTTCTTCTCTACGAGTAGTACCTGTTTCTGATAATAGGTTATTAAATAAGTCGTCAATTGAACTAACTAATTTTTCATAACTCTCTATTAATTTAATATTATTTGTCTCAGATAAATTAGAAATCTTTTTCTCTAATTTTAAAATCTTAGTAATAAAATATAATGAAATTAAAATTACAATTATAACAGTTGCTAAAAAAATACTAAATTGCCTGTTAGTAATTTTATTAAGAAGAAGCATATTTGAATTTGTTACTTTTTCTGAACTATTACTTATCTTTTTTTCTAAATCACTTATCTTCTGGGCAATTTCATTATTTGCAAATGAGTATTCAGTTAGAAGATTTAAATTATCCTGAACTTTATTATTTAGTTGTTCCATTGTATTTTGCACAGCATTTATTTTTTTTGAACTATTTTTTAATGCCTCTGTAAAATCCCCTTCTATCTTTATTATTTCTTCTTTAGTTTTATTAAGTTCCAATTTTATTGTATTTAATTCAGATGAAAAGCTACTTAATATGTCTAATCTGCTTTTTATATTAGATATTTCTGGGGTTATTATTGTATTTATATTTTTTTCAAGGCTATTAAGTTTTTCTGTAATATTTTTTAAGTCATTTTCTAATTTAGAATTACTTAATGGCACTTTGCTTTTAATCTCTTCTATTTCACTCTTTATTTCTTGTATAACTTTAACTAACCTATTTATATTCTCATAGTCATTTATATATTCAGGTTTATAAAAAAGATAATAATCTAATAACTCTTCTGGAAAAGCATAACTCTGACAAAAACAAAAAAATAACAAATATATTAATGACATGTTAAAAATAGTTATACTTTTTTTAATAATATATTTACAACTATTATCAAATAGCATCTTATATTGTTTTAGTTTACTGTCCATTTTGTATAAAACCTAAGCCGTTAAATTGTCTAATTTTTTTTAATTCTGCCTGAGAATATTCAATTGACCACTCCGCATTTTTTATTGAGGAGTCTAAACTTTTTGCTGTTGAGACTAAATTTTTTATATCTGTTTTAATACAACTATTTTTAATATCACTTCTTACCTCAAAATACTCCTTCTTACTTACTCCGTTAAATAGAACATATCCTAATATTGAGAAAAATAAAATAGTAATGATTACCACCATACATCCGGTAGAATTTCCTCTAGACCTATTGGATGTATTAATCATGTGTGTAATCGCTGATACATCTCTACTTAGTTTACTAAGAGTCTGTTTATCTTGTTCTATATTAATTTGTCTTATCTCCATAAGCATGTCCATTTTTTCAATGGCATGATATAAATTGTAAGCCCTTTCGATAATACGGGATAAATTTATAATATCACTAGGGCTAGAACAATGTTCTTGTGCTCTATTAACAACCTCTATAAGTATTGACCGAGCTACTAATACAACCGTAGAACTTATTTGCACATATTCACTGTTATGAGGACCTAATACCTTTTTAATGTGGTCTAATTTTGGTTTGCAATCTCTAATTAACCACTCTGCTAACTCTATAGAAGGTGTCTTATTAGTTATATTATTAATTTGATTAGCAATATATTCAGCATCTTCTTGCACAGGTGCTAATTCTTTAATCGCTTGTATTCTTTTCTTATTTTCTTCACATCTTTGCTTAGTTATTTCACTTACTGCTAAAGATTGCGCTTTATTACATATATCTATAATAGAATCAATATTTATCGCTTTATGATTTTTATCCATATAATAATTGATATAATCAATTCCACATTGCAATATCTCTTCTGCTACCCGATTGGTTAACATATTAATACTATTTAGTGAAATCTGGGGACCCTTTAATACATTTATTCTTTTAGATATTTCCTCATAAAATTCATTTCCGATTAGAAGAGCATTATTAGGTTTACTTACCCTTTTTTCTCTTACTCTTTCAATCTTATTGTCAATTTTGTCAATTTGTTTTTTTATAAAATGCTCAAAAAAAGATTGCTTTGATAAAAATTCTTCGTTGTTTAAAATCTCTATCAATAAATATTCGTTCTCGTTTGATTCTAAGCTTTGTTCAACTTCCATGAGAAAGAATTTCTGAATATCATTTTTCAGAAAAAGTACCGTTTCATCTCCAATATTTTTTAGAAAATCATCAAAGAAAATACTCTCTAAAAATTTTAATTTTAAGAGTAAAGCATATTTTAGAAAATTTAGATTTATTTCCTTTTTTTTATTATAAAAGCATAGATATAAGCTTGAAAGATTTTGAAATGCTGACCAGTTTTTTCTTGATATTTCCTTTTCTTTTACGGGTCCATACCATATTTCACTAGCCTCTTTTACTTTTCCTTCCTTTAATCTATCAAATACGAGTCCATACCATATTTCACTAGCCTCTTTTACTTTTCCCTCCTTTAATCTATCAAAAGCTACATCATCAGTTATAGGATTTCCATTATAGAACCAGAACAAAGCATGTTTTACACGTTCATCACTTTTATAAAGTTCTTTATCTGCTTTTTCAATTATGTCAATAGTCCTTTCTATTGGTCCTATACAACTAAAACTATAATCATTCTCTATATCCTTAGAAGCCATTAGATATTTTTTTATTTTATTAACTTGATTTATCCGTTCTTTTTGTGTGGCGTTTGATAATATTCCTATTAGCCGATATGGATTGTTTAAAACATTTTTCATTTTAGTTCTCTTTATAACTATAATTTTAATCTTTAATTCTAACTAAATAATTTAACAGAATCAAGTCTTTTTACAACATATTAGAGATTTATCAATAAAATTGTATTCGGATGGTATAATTTTGAGTTAAATAATTTGAGTACTTATTAACATTTATGCTGAATATGTGTTTTTTAACACTGTTAAAGAATTTAGTGATGGCTTAATATCTAGCCTTACATTCTATAGGGTATAGATAACCGAGTATGTCTTATAGAATTAAAATAATAAAAAAATTATTTTATGTGAGGATTCTTCTAACAGTAGGAATATTAAATTATGTGCTCTTGTTCTTTTTCTCATCTTCTTTAACTTTGTGCCAGGATTGCCATGCTTCTTCTTCTGTTTCTGCCTTTTTACTACCAAAGACATGTTCATGACGGCGTAGCATTTTCTTATGCGCACACTTCAAGGCATCGAGAATATTCATTTTCCCCTCAGCTTCCCCTGCAACTGCGGAAGCAATTAAAATAAATAAGGCATCACCAAATTCTTCATTAATATCTTCTGTCTCCTTTTTTTCTATCGCCTCAATATACTCTTCACACTCTTCTTTTGCATATCTAGCAAAATCCAGAGAAGTTTGTTTCCTATCCCAGGGACAGCCTTCGGGGCTTCTTAAATATCGGGCAAGGTCTATAAGAAGTTCAAAAAGTTCTCCTGTCCTGTTAGTCTCAAAGTTTATGAAATGACTTTTATCCATTGGCAAACTCCCAATAAAACCGATAAATTCAAGATTTTTTGCAATAATTGCTAAAGTATTTTTAGATAATGACGATAAATTATATGAGAAGGATAAAATAGAATACAAAGACAAGGAAGTCAACTATGGTTACTCAATGTTGTGTTTGCAAAAAGGTGTTGGATAAAGAAACCAATGAATGGATTCAGCCAACCAAAATTTATGACAAAGTGTCACACACATATTGTCCTCATTGTGCCGAGTTATCCCGTAAACTTTTAGGATTGAAACCACGCAAACCAAGTCTTACGACATCTCAATAAATATTTTGTAAATTTCAATACCCGTTATCATTCCCTCTGGTAATTATTTTCACTTCTCGTTTATACTAATATTTGAGAGTTTTTTATTATTTCTAAAGAATATGAGGTATTGTATAAATGGCAAAGATTCATTTTTCTGGTGTTGGTGGGACAGCCATGATTGGTGTAGCATATATTGCTAAGCAAATGGGGCATGAAATTCGAGGCAGTGATAATCCATTATACCCGCCTACATCTATACTTGTAAAAAAATTAGGTGTTCCGATTTATGAGCAATACAGTGCTAAAAATTTAGAATGGAATCCTGACTATGTAATTATAGGCAATGCGTTAAGTCGTGGGAATGAAGAGGTAGAGACAATATTAAGCCATAGAATTCCTTATACAAGCTTGCCAGAATGGTTAAGGCACAATGTTCTATTCAAGCGAAAGCCTGTAGTCATTGCAGGAACACATGGAAAGACTACAACTACTTCTTTGATTGCCTGGGTATTACAATATGCTGGATTGGAACCAGGATTCTTGATTGGTGGGTATCCATTGAATTTTGAGTTTCCATCTTTTTTAGGTAAGGAGGATTCTTATTTTGTTATTGAAGGTGACGAATATGACACAGCCTTTTTTGATAAGAGGGCAAAATTCCTGCATTATTTGCCACAGGTATTAATTGTGACCTCTCTCGAATATGACCACAGCGACATATACAATAATATTCAAGAGATAGAGAAGGCTTTTCAATTACTTTTGAGAATAGTGCCAAAGGAAGGGATTGTGTTCCTTTGTGAGGATAATCACGCAAGAATGTTGAAGGACTATTCATTTTCTCAATGTCAGACTTACGGCTTTTCTAAAGAAGCAATATGGCGAGTTGAGACGGGAATGAATGTGGATTCAAATAAGATGGAAGTGTATGTCTTTTATAAAGGGAAAAAACTATGTTCAATACGACCCAATTTGTTCGGAAAGCATAATACATTAAACATTTTAGGCACAGTGGCGGTGTCACACTCATTAGGGGTGTCTCTTGATACAATTAAAGAAGGGATAGAGACATTTGCAGGTGTCAAAAGGCGTCAGGAGGTGTTTCTGGAAACAGGTAACAAAGTTTTTATTGATGACTTTGCCCATCATCCAACGGCTATTAGAGAGACTTTGTCTGCGATTAGAGAAAAATACCCAGATAAGAAACTTGTTGCAATTTTTGAACCTCGTTCTAATACAACTGTTACCAATATATTTCAAAAGGAACTTGCAGAATCATTGGAAGTGGCAGATGAAGTCTGGCTAACACCGGTATATAGAGAAGAAAAGATACCCATAGAGAAAAGATTGAATAAGGAAAAATTAATTTGTTATCTTCATGATAAATACAAACGAGCAGAAGCAGTAAATAACTTTTATGAGATTTTTGACTACCTGTGTAAAAATGTAGATGGTAATGCCGTTGTCGTCCTTATGAGTAATGGTGCATGTGGAAACCTCAGAGAACAATTGGTAAACTACTTTTCTGTGGATTGATATATGTCCTGGCTTAAACTCGCTGATATTGTATTAATTATTCTTCATGTTTTTTTAATTCTTTTCATTGTTTTTGGATGGATACCTAAGAAAACAAGGAAGGCACACTTTTTTATTGTTATTATTGTGGCATTATGCTGGTTTGTTTTAGGTATCTTTTTTGGGTTTGGTTATTGTCCCCTTACAGATTTGCAGTGGAGAATTAAACTAAAACTTCAAGAGGAAGAACTCCCATTTTCGTTCATAAAATATCTACTTGATAACATTACTGGATATAACTTTAATGAAACGCTAATTGACTATGTAACTTTGTTTATATTTGTAAGTAACTTCATTATATCAACTTACTTAAACATGCCTTACATAAAAAAGCAATTTAAAAGATAAAAAATTATGTTTTAGAAATGAACCTTAAAAGAATAATATAATATCTCTTTAATTTTCCCAATATATTAAAAAGGAATGAAATTTTTTATGCCATTAGTAAGAGGATTTAAGGCGCTTCGATATAATATTGAAAAGATACAAGACCTGAGCCATGTGATTACACCCCCTTACGACATTATAAGTCCAGAGATAAGGGATACATTGGCTAAAAGAAGTGAGTATAATTTTGTTCACATAGATTTACCTGTTGATTGTTCTAAAAAAAATAGATATGAAAGAGCAGGTGAGTTATTCAAAGATTGGAAAGATAAGCAAATATTTGTTAAGGAGGGTAAGGTAAGTGCTTATTGGCTACGGCAGCGGTTCACAGATGTCCGTGGCGTCCAGATGGAGCGGCTTACACTTTTAGCACTTACAGAGATACCTAATGAGAATGATTCAGATACGCAAATCTTACCACATGAGAGAACTTTTAAAAAGCCAATTGAGGATAGGATATCTCTATTAAATGCTACAAATGCTCAATTAAGCCCTATCTTTCTAATCTTTTCTGATAAAGAGCAAATCCTGCGTCAATGTTTTACAAATGAGATTCGCAATGGAAATAAAGAGCCCGATTTAAGTATAGTCACAATTGACGGAGTATTAAATGAGTTGTGGCGAACGGACTGGCAAGAGGGGTTAACTAATCTCTTTGAGGATAAGACTTTATATATTGCAGATGGACATCACCGTTATCAGACGGCAAAGAAACTTTTACGAGATAAAAAAAGGACATTTGAAGCAGGAAAAGGAAATAAAGGACAAAATATTGAACCTTACAAATATATTTTGACTGGTTTTGTAGCCTTTGATGACCCCGGATTGTTAATCTATGCTCCTCATAGAGTAATTAAGGAATTGCCGAATATAGATTATGAAGTTTTCTTCAATGAGTTAGCTAAGTATTTTAAGGTTAGTCGAATAGAAGAGAATCCTGTTGATTATTTGATGATGGAACAAAAAGAATGTAATAAGAAAGAAAGCGAAAAGCCATTACACCGTTTTGGTTTGGTAGTTAAAAATAAGGGTAGGTTTTTATTAGAATTAAATGAGCATGGATATAATAGGTTAATCTCAAAAGGAACAACTCGTGCACTGCAAGATGTAAATGTTTATGCACTACACAAATTGTTGTTTGAGGAGATATTAAAACTTGCTCCTGATGCGCAACTTATTTATGAAATAAATCCTTTCCGTTGTATTGAGATGGTAGAGATGGAAGGCTTGGAAATGGCATTTTTAATAAATCCTATCTATCCAGAAGTAATAAAAAAATGTGCAGAAAACTTTGAATTCATGCCACAGAAAGCCACTTACTTTTTTCCAAAAATTCCAAGTGGATTGGTTGTTTACGAGTATACAGAAGAAAGTCTTTGACTATTGGCTCATGAACATTTTTATAAAATTTGTTAGGATAGGAATATTCCAGCCTGCCATAGTGGCTCCAACACCCGCCATGATTAAAACAATGATTACCGCCGCTATTGCTGCTAATGCCTCACGCAATTTTGTAACTTTCATAAAAACCCTCCTTTGATAATTAGAGATTTGAATCTACGCATAAATGTTTCACTTTGATAATTTAGATAGCGCTAAGTTCACAATATCTATTAATTTTTTTCCATATCTGATATAAGAACTGTAAAGTTGTTCTTCACTTTCTGCCTGCTGGCCCGTATGTATGACAGCCGCAAGATGTGGTTCAATAGAGAAACCGCCGTCATAGCCTGATTTTAATAAGTCAAATACAATTTCTGGCACATATCCATCTCCTTCACCACAGAGGCAATAAACATCTTCACCATTAATTTTCTTTGCGTCTTTTATATGCACATATACAATGTCTTTTTTGACCTGTAAGTAATATTCCCATGAATTTTGTCCATAAGTTACAGGATTGCCTGTGTCGAAGACCACTTTTAGTGCAGGACTATTGACCTCGCCCAAAAGAATATTACTATTCTCCGCAGATAAACCTCCCCAGCCACTACAATTTTCATGAACAAGAATAATCCCACTGTCCTCTGCGATTTTTGCCAATACTCTCATCCGTTTTATGGCTTCATTTCGCCATTCTCTTTCAGGTAAGGGAGAATTTGGGTCATTTGGATAACTCATAACTCGAATAAATTTCGTATTTAATCGGTGCATTCTCGGGATAGCACTTTTTAAGTCATTAATATCAATTTGTGGGTCGCATGTGATAGGTCGAGACCAGTTTGCTATGGCACTTGCAAAACATGAAACTTTCTTCTGATGTTTCTCCAGTTCATCAACCACCTGATTGAACACATTCTCTTGAACCTGAGTAAGGTTTGCACCTTCAATTACTCTCAATTCCATGTAAGTCCAGCCTAATTCATCATGCGCTTGAATTTGTTTCTGGATGGATTTTCCTGCTTCATCACTAATACCTGAATAAAACATATCACATATCCTTTCTGTTTAACCTTTAATTTGATTAATGATTTCTCTTATCTTTTGTGTAGAAGTTTTGATATATTCCAGTGCTTCTGCCTGCGTTTTTATTTTATA
>DAOOVZ010000067.1:0-14210 GCA_035370665.1 Candidatus Hydrogenedens sp. | reverse complement strand
TAATCGTGCATTAGAAATCAACCCAAAGTATGCAGAGGCATACTACAATCGTGGTCTTGCTTATGATGACTTAGGAGACAAAGAGCGAGCGATAGCGGATTATAATCGTGCATTAGAAATCAACCCAAAGTTGGCAGAGGCATACTACAATCGTGGTGCTGCTTATTATAAGATGGGCGATAAGGAGCGAGCGATAGCGGATTATAATCGTGCAATAGAAATCAACCCAAAGGATGCAGAGGCATACCTCAATCGTGGTGTTGCTTATGCTCTCATTGGCGATAAGGAGCGAGCGATAGCGGATTTTAATCGTGCAATAGAAATCAACCCAAAGTTGGCAGAGGCATACATGGGTAAAGGCTTAGTATGTGAGGAACTGGGAAGATACCAGGCAGCAGTAGAGGCATACAAGAATTTTCTTTCCTGTGTCTCTGCTGGAACACTCAACCAAACACAGGAAATGAATAGTTTGATAGAAAAGGCGAAACAGAAAATTAAAAAATTAGAAGGAGAATAGACGACTCCAAGTATATTTGTAAAATAATGTTTTTAATTAAATTTATGAAGAAAACTTAATTGTTAGAGATAGTAGATATAAAAAATTTGATATTTTTAAAACTTTGAGTTAAAATATTTTAGATAATCAGATTATATAGTTAAACAAGAGGTAACCAATTTATTTCTATGTTGAATGCCAGCGGGAGATAAAAGTATGATAAATAAGGGAGTTTTCTTACTTTACTTGAGTCCAGATTGGGATAGAACAGCTGATAAAAAGAAATATTGCTACACATACATACTCAGTTTATTATTGATAATTTCTTTTATCTACAAAACTTTATATTACATTATAGGCGAATACATTTTGAAAGGAATAATAAATATGAATAAAAAAATTTTTCTTATACTTGCCCTTCTGGTTCTTCTTGTAAACAATTCAATCTGCTGGTCAGAGGATTTTATCCAAATAGGAGATACAAAAAAAGTTGTCCTTGAAGTATTAGGAGCACCTAGACAAGTTTTGAAATATGAATTTCTTAATGAAGAAGTATGGGAATATGGTCTTCTTTCCTCGATAACTTTCAAAGATGGGAAGGTTTATGAATATACAGGTGGGAAGAATCTAAAAATAAAGTTAACTCCATCAAATAAAGTTGAAAAAGATGTTGAACTAGAATCTATAACAATTGGTTCAACTTATGATGATGTTATTTATGTATTAGGTACTCCTGATGAGATTTTTAAATACCCATCTCTCAATAAAGAAGTATGGGGATATGGTCTTCTCTCTTCTATTACATTCAGGGACGGTAGAGTTTATGAGTATACAGGAGCAAAGGAACTAAAGATTAAAATTTTCCCCAAAAAACAATTAAATAATATTAAAGATAAACCAATTTCTATAGATTTTGGTTCTACTTTTGATGAAGTTTTGTATGTGCTTGGAACGCCTGATGAGATTTTTAAATATCCATCTCTCGATAAAGAAGTATGGGGATATGGTCTTCTCTCTTCTATAACTTTCAAAAATGGGAAAGTTTACGAATATACAGGAGGCCAAGACTTAAAAATTTCTATAAATTCCAATGGTAAATACTTTGGCACTGATAATTCTAATAAAGACAAGTATTACTCTTTTAATGGAAATGAATATTCTATTAAAAAGGAGGGAAATCACTATAATGTATCTGTTTGTCCTACTATTCCTATATCACCAATTATAATTAAAAATGAGAACAGTCATTATAAAGTTTCAGATTATTATGGAAGCTATAATTCATCCGTTGCAGAAAATGGGAGCTATTATGGACAGATAAGTGAACATACTGGTAGGCCAAAAACAGTTTATGTAAGAGGTTATTTTAGAAAAGATGGTACTTATGTCCGAAGCCATTATAGAAGTAGGCCCCTTCGTTAATAATAATGAATTTTAAGTTCTTCTCCAAAGAAAGTTGTTAATTTTTGAAGGGATTTATGGGATAAGGGTAAAGAATTTTGTGCTATGAAAGCAATAAGTTTTTCTTCACTTGCTAATAATTGAACTACTTTCATTATCTCCATATATCGTTCCTCCTATGTATTGCTTTTCCATTGTTGGATTATATCACATAATCACCATTTTAAAATATCTCTTTTGTATAAGAGAGTCTCAGTAGAAGTAATATGATTAATAGGCTGGGGTTGTCCAAAAAGTCCTTTTTTAAGAAATTTGCCTAAAAAACAAGTGTTTAATTATGTTGATTTATGATTGCTTATAGCCGTATATGTTTGTTTATGTAACGGCAAAATTGTCTCAAATTGACTTTTTGGACAGCCCCAGTCCTTGTAGGGGGTGTAACACAGATATTCAATTTTACCTCCTGCTATGTGGAGTCCTTATAGTAGGTGTTTGATTAGAACAGACCCCTCCGTCGCTAACGCGACACCTCCCCTTTGCAAGGTGAGGAGTCTTTTTATTTATATCTATTTATACATTCGAGGAGGGTCTATTTAAAAATTTCTGGAAGAAGGCATATGCAATACGCCCCTACGAAATGCAATCATGTTGAACATATCACTTGCAGTGATGATGAATTTAATAGCACATAGTAATATATTTTGGATAAAACCCTACATGATTCAAAAGAAAGCACCAAAATCCTTTTTGCAGTTTTAAAATACGAGGAGATAAAAAACTCTCCACCTTGGCGAAAGGGGGAGTCGTTATAGGGGGTGTAACACAGATATTCAATTTTACCTCCTGCTATGTGGAGTCCTTATAGTAGGTGTTTGATTAGAACAGACCCCTCCGTCGCTAACGCGACACCTCCCCTTTGCAAGGTGAGGAGTCTTTTTATTGTCACTGTTGTCCGCTAAAAGATTTGAGAGATATCTTTTGATATTGAGATAGACAATAAAATATCTATTTTCGGGTAGGGATAAATAATTATTTGATTTATTTTTATTATTCCTTTTAGAAATAAACTATATTAAGGGTATATGATATTCCATTGCTTTATGTATAAACTATCATAAATTGATATTTTTGTGTTATTGTAGGGGCACGATTCATCATGCACAGAAATTAAAACTATATATAATAGTATATATGATGACTTAGATAGCGGCAATTTGAGTGTTTGATAAATCAAACCTCTACATTGATTTCTATCTTTTTCTATATATATCTGTTAGTGAATTGTCATTCCCTCTTTATTTTTTAAAAAGACTGTGAAATAGTAATATCATTGTTCATTATTTTTATCAAACAATATTATCATTGAAATTATGGAAAAAATCTCCATATTTTTAGCGGACAGTAGTGATTATAAGGTTCAATTTTGATGAATATAAATCTTGATTCGATATTAAATACTTTGCCTCCCGCAGGAACACACATTGCGGTAGGAATGAGTGGAGGTATAGATTCCTCCATGGCAGCGTGGTTGTTGAAGCAACGAGGTTGTCAGGTTATAGGTTTAACTATGTCTATATGGGATAGTAGTTTTCCACTGGAAAAGACAGGTGTTAAAGGCTGTTTTGGACCCAACGAAAAGCATGAAATAGAAATGGCACAATCAGTGGCGCAGCGGCTGGGTATCCCTTTCCATGTTATTCCCCTTGCAGAGGAATATCATAATACTGTTCTGGAATATTTCCGTAAAGAATACCTCTCTGGTCGCACACCAAATCCATGTGTTCGATGTAATCGAATGGTAAAATTTGGCTTCTTGATTGAACGGGCTGAAAAAATAGGTATCCCTTTTGAATATTTTGCGACAGGTCATTATGCTCGTGTTCAGTTTGACCATACTCGCTCTCGATTTATTCTTTCTCGTGGCACTGACCGCGAGAAGGACCAAAGTTATTTCCTGTCCATGCTACGACAGGAACAACTGCAAAAAATTGTTTTTCCGCTTGGGAATTTAACCAAATCTCATGTCCGCATTATTGCAAAAGAAGCAGGTTTCCCTGAACTTGTAGAGCAAGATGAAAGTCAGGATTTCCTTGAAGGTAGTAAATATGATGTTCTTTTCGATGAGAATGAAGTAAAAGAGGGTAATATAGTAGATGAACAAGGGAATATATTAGGAAAACATCATGGGATTATTCATTATACTATTGGGCAACGGAAAGGATTGGGCATTGGTGGAGCAGAAGAGCCTTACTATGTAGTTGGATTAGACCCAATTCGCAATTGTGTTATTGTTGGGCACAAACCTTGCCTGCTTAAATCCTCAATGAAGGTTATTGAGTGCAATTGGGTTTCCATTCCCGAACCACCAGCGACTCCAACAAAAGTTCATTGTAAAATTCGGCTTCGCCACGAACCAGCATTAGCCTTGATGGAAAAGGTCAGCCCATCAGGTGATACGGTTCATATTACTTTCGATGAACCACAATCAGCAATAACGCCAGGCCAAACAGCAGTATTTTACAGTAGCGATTTGGTATTAGGTGCAGGAATCATAGACTCAGTAGAAAACCAATAAACACTTTCTCTAATACCTTTTTATTAAAAGCATTTCAATCGTTATTGACAAAATTAGTTAGAATGAGATACAACACATCATCAAAATAGTCAATATAGCCAAATATTTCATTTATTATCACAAAACTATATCATTAAAGAAATCATATATAATGTAGTAGAAATTGAATTCATTAAATAGAATCATTTAATCTCAAAAAAACAATATTAATAATTGTGAGAATTATTTATTTTTTTAATTATTAAAGAACTATTTTTTATGTTTGTATATTTTATATAAAGATGTTTTTATTTTGTTTGTAAATGTGATATTTATAAAAGGTAGAGTGGTATCATAATTATTGTAAACACTAAACATATATACGGAAATAAAAGTGTCAAGCGCATCAGGAGATATACCTCAAAAAATTGGCGTTTATCAGGTAGAAGAGCGGATTGCTGAAGGTGGTTTTGGTGTTGTTTACCGCGGTTTTGACCCTCGATTGAAGCGTGAAGTTGCTATTAAGGTATTACATCCGCAACATTCTTCGGAGCCGAGTCGTGTCGCTCGTTTTTTGCGGGAGGCACAAAGTGCAGCACGACTGAATTGCCCGGGTATTGTTCAGATTTATGATATTGTCGAGGAAAATCAGCGGTTGGCTCTTGTAATGGAATATGTGCATGGAAAAAATTTAGACCGATTTCTAAAAGATAATCCAAATCTATCTCTTGTAGAACGAATAGATATCGGTATACAAATAGCAGAAGCATTATATCTTGCACATCAGGCAGACATTGTGCATCGTGATGTTAAACCTGCAAATATCTTAGTAGATGCACAGGGTAATGTGAAATTAACCGATTTTAATCTTGCACGGTTACGCGATACATCACTAACTCCTTTAACAGGTGAGCACAATGTTTTAGGAACGCCAGCGTATATGTCACCAGAGCAATGTCTTGGTAAGGAAGCAACTCCACAATCGGATATATATTCATTAGGTGTAGTTTTATATTTTCTATTTACAGGCAGTTTGCCTTTTGAGGCTGAAAATTATCTTGCATTAATGAGGCAACATACAGATACGCCACCAACACCGGTTCGCTTAATAAATCCCGATTTGCCTGTGGCACTTGAGAAACTTATCTCTCAATGTCTTCTTAAAAATCCAGAAGGCAGACCTTCCTCAGGGAAGGAAATAGCAGACCTACTCCGTGAAGTTAAGGCAGACCTATTAAAACGGCGGTCAGGTGAAATGACCCCGGTTGAACAGAAGACAATGGTATTGACAGAAGGTTCTATGGGAACACCTGAGTTCACACCTCAACCTAAGGAGGCTACACCTAGTTACCCGATAACTCCTCACAATAGCAATAAATTACAACATTTAGAAGCAGGTGCTACTCCTTATCCTAATATTATGACAGGACAAGGGACACCAGTTGAGACTGGACAGATAACTCCGTCAACAGGCACGCAGACACCAACACTAACTCCAACACCGCCTTCTACTGATGGAACGAGCACTATGCCATCACCAACCCCAGTCACTCCGACACCTGATATGATGGGAGTGTCTTATACACCTGTTTCAACTCCGAATTCTCTTGATGTATCTCAACCTTCCCAAGTCTCATCAGGGTTCAAAAGTAATATTTTATTTGCAGTTTTGCTTGTTATTTCAATTATTTCATTATGTTTAAGTGGCTTCTTACTCTATACCTTTTATTATAATGAGAAGACAGTAGAGCAGGTCCAAAATAGTAAAGTTGAGATGAAAGAACAAATAAAGAAAAAGGAATATGATTATTCCGGATTTCTATCAAAATTTGTAAAAGACTATGATAATGCCTACAAGGTTGAGGTGTATGCAGAAAAGCAAGGTGAAGGCTATAAAGCATACTTTCTTGATTTCGTGTCCCAGAGTTGGCATCCAGAAAAAACTGTGCCTCCGGTATGGCGTCATTGGTTAACCCTGATAATACCTAATCAGCGTGTAAAAGATATCGGCATGTTAGTCCTTACGGAAGGTCTCTCGACAAATGAAACGCCAATGAGCGAAATTCCACCCTATTTTATTTCTCTTGCCGTATCTTCAAAATCAGTAGTGGCTATTCTTGAAGGTTTCCCAAGGGATAAAGTTGGAATTTATGAAACACCTACAAAGGTTGTTAATTTAGAACTAACTGAATTTGCAAGTTGGAGTTTGAAACAATATTTTGAGACATACGACCCAGGCTGGGTTATATTTTGTCCAATGGTTAAGTCTGTGGTTCGGGCTATGGATGCTGTTCAAGAGTTCTTATTAAAAAATTTGCGTTCTGAAATCCCATTAAAAGAATTCGTTCTATGTGGAGATGCACCGTTCTTTGTGCCGTGGCTCGTGCCTCCTATGGATTCCCGTGTTATTGGATTAGTGTCTGTTAATGTTTCTGTATTTCATCTAGAACAACAAATAAAGCGGATGTTTATGGATGAAATAAATCTTCCTCCCTTGTTTGCAGAAATGGATGATGCAGGAATTTTACCCTTACTTGAAACAGAAGATGGAGAAAATTTGCTAAAAGTTATAGACCCTTATTCATATAGCACATTACTGCATATTCCAAAACTTGTTATTTCTCTTGGCAATCAACAAGGGTGTAATCTGGTTTCGCTTTCTGAGCAGGCGATTTCAGAAATACCTGAGCCTGTGAATTGGTTGATGTGTCTTCATCTCCAATTATCGCGAGAATTTGCATTTTTACCGCAACAATT
The DNA here is from genome assembly GCA_035370665.1 of Candidatus Hydrogenedens sp. Lineage (GTDB taxonomy): Bacteria > Hydrogenedentota > Hydrogenedentia > Hydrogenedentales > Hydrogenedentaceae > Hydrogenedens. The sequence goes on along the minus strand of DAOOVZ010000067.1, from coordinate 7,002 downwards.
ACTCTTAAATTTTTCATCATCTACAAATACTCCTATTTACGATTTCAAAGATACCATACGCGTCTTTTATCACCGCATACTGGGACAAAAGAATATGCCTACCTTCCATTGGGAATTTTCTCCGACAGGAGAATGCACTGTAAAAGCAAGCGAAGAAATTATTGAATGTCGAGCATGGTATTGTAGTAAAGACAAAAGAGGTGATATTTTTAATTTGATGAATAAAGACTGGAAATGCAAAATTCTTTCAGAAGTAATAGAAAAAACTTATAGAACTACTATTTCTATTCCTTCACAACAATATACAGCAGTTTTTTTAGAAGTTATTTTCCCCAGTTTGATGGGTGTACCTTACACACTAACTTCAAATATCCATATCATCACCCCACGAAATATAGGGGAAAATATTGTAAATATTGAATAAATTATAACTACAATATTTAGTAGCGGACAAGACTTGTTTCCACCGTATTTAGTAATTCTTTGCCACATAATATTTCAATGAGTTTCAGTGCAAAGTCAACAGCCACACCGGGACCTCTGCCTGTAATTATGTTATCGCTTACGACAACCTTTTCATCACAAATATCAATTTCAGGAAAGTCTTTTTTCTTTAGAATTCCGGGATATGCAGTTGCTCTTTTCCCATTAAGAAGACCATTCTTCGCCAAAACGCGAGGTGCCGCACATATAGCAGCGATATATTTGCCAGAGGAATCTATTTTTTTAATTAATTTAATAACTTGTTTGTTTTTACCCAGATAATCAGCACCTGGCAAACCACCAGGAAGGATAATCATGTCCCATTCTTCGTTAATAACTTCACTCAATTTTTTCTGTGCCATAAGGATAGCCCCGTGACTGGCTTGAATAACTTTTTCATTATCCAGACAGGCCGTAACCACTTCTAAACCAGCACGGTTAAGTAAGTCAATAGGTGTAACTGCTTCTATTTCTTCGCAACCTTGTGCTAATAAAATAAGAATTTTATCCATAATGAACTCCCTTCTTTTTTATATCTCATCTTTATATACTTCATTTCCATTATTATATTCAAGGGCATTTCCATCATCTAAACCTAACACCCTCTCAGATTCGGTGGGGTCGAGTGTTTCTACACCTTTTAACTTGCGGTCAATAATTGAGGTTCGTTTTTTTGCATTATCTATTTCATTGGCTGCCTGTTCCAATTTTTGCTTGGTCTTTGAAAGATATTCACCAAATTTGGTAAATTCTGTTTTTACTGCACTCAAAACTTTCCATACCTCTGTAGAACGCTTTTCAATAGCAAGAGTGCGAAAGCCCATTTGGAGGCTATTGAGAATGGCAGTAATAGTTGTTGGACCTGTGATAATAACGCTGTAATCTTTTCTTATTCGCTCGAACAAACCAGGAATACGCAATACCTCCGCAAATAGCCCTTCTACTGGAAGAAACAATATGGCAAAATCAGTAGTTTTTGGAGGGTCTATGTATTTTTCATTAATATCCTTTGCTTCACTAATAATACGATTAGTTAAGGACTTCACTGCCTCAGCAAGGGCATTAGGGTCGGCACGCTCCTGTGCATTCAAAATACGCTCATAATCTTCACGAGGAAATTTGGAGTCAATAGGCAGCAGAATATACTTGTCATCAATATCCTTTGAAGGGATTCTAATGGCAAACTCAACCTGATTCCCCTTTTTAATAATAGCGTTCTTTTTATATTGTCCTGTGGTTAATATGTCTTCAAGAATATTCTCTAATTGCAGTTCACCGAATACACCTCGTTGCTTCACATTCGTCAATACACGCTTCAAATCACCAACATCCGAAGCAAGGTTTTTCATCTCACCCAGACCCTTATACACACTCTCTAATTGTGTGCTAACCGTCTTAAAAGATTCAGACAGGCGATTTTCAAGCGTGGTTTGAAGTTTTTCATCTACGGTCTTCCGCATCTCTTCAAGTTTCTTCTCATTTGCCTGTTGTAAATTATTAATTTCTGTCCTCAGGGTTTCATTAATTCTGGACAGACTTTCTGAATTGGATTGAGAAAGTCGGTCAAGGTTTTCTGAGAAAATCCGTAATTGTCCCAGCTGCGTTTGAGCGGTATCTTTTAATGTAGAAGTTAAAATAGTTGATAGTTCAGTCCGATTTCGCGAGATTTCATCAAGCATAGTTCTTGAAAAAGAGGCAAAAGAATCGTTGATATGCTTCAATGAATCCCGAATTTCAGTAATGACATCCTGAGAATTTTTGATTATCCGATTATAAAGAAGGGTCTGGTAAACAACAAAAGTAAATAGAAGAATTAGAACCACTAAACTTATTACAGAGACTATCGTAAGCACAACTTAACTCCTCTTAAAATTCAATTCTATAAACCTACATTATAATATAAATCACATTCCTAATTAGACTACCTACCTTAAAAAGGTTTTAAGTGTTTAACTAACAGCGATAGTTATTTAAAAATTATTTTAAATTTATACTAAAACTTTTTCACAAATTAGTGCTATAATCATAATTAAAGATTATATTTTAAGGTTCTATATAAAGCACTATATAAGATATATTATCTTTGTCATAAAACTGTATTGGCAACAAGGGAGAACAAAGTTGATAGAGGAATTTGAGTATACTGGTGAGTGGTGGATTCCTGATGAACCAGAAAAGAAAATTCATGGTACACTTAGATTTACTCACAATGAAAGAGCGACCTTGGAATTAATGGGGATTATTAAAAAAAAGAAAGAATATTATTCCTACCTAATATTATATTAGGTGTTTCTTCTGGTGGTATAAATATCACCTTACATAAATGTTTTATGAGTGAAGCAACTTTTAACTATCGGGGATTTCCAACATTTTTATTTCATTTTAATTTTATTTTTATAGGTGCTCATTTCCAAAAGTCAGAAGATATCAAGTTTAATAACATTTCTATTCGCTATCTATATTTGGATGAGTGGGTTAATATTTCAGGATTTGAAAAACCATATCAAGACAATAAAGAATCTGTTATAAAATACAAGTTTCCTAAATCTATAAATGCGAATATTAATAATGATTGCAAAATATCCATAGATTTTAAGCAGCACATCGGTCCATTATTACCAGTTCAAAAAGAAATGGGTATTAAACAGGAAACATGGATAAAGATAGAATATTCAGAACCTAAGCCTTTGGAAGATTATAAAAAGAATTTATATTACATTCAGAGTTTTTTATCTTGGAACTACAGAACCAGTTTATCCATTGGCTATTGAAGGTATAACAGAAATAAATAAAAGAATTATACCAATTAATAGTGATTCTTCTCCTTGTTACCCACCAGTTAAAATATTTTATAGGTTGATGAATATCCCAAAAGCATATAAATCTTTATCTCCGTATAATATGCTTTTTACTCTCACAGATATTTCAGATAGATTTGAAACTTTTCTAAAAAATTGGTTTGATAAAGCAGATTTATTAGAACCTTTTTATAATTTGTATTTTGGAATATTATATAATCCTCCTACAAATCCTAGACCACGATTCTTGAGTTTAATCCAAGCAGTAGAATCATTTCATCGGCGTAAATTCGGAGGGCAATACTTAAAAAAGGAAGATTATAATAAAATATATGAAGTCCTTACAAAAGCAATTCCAGATGATGTTGTATGTGATTTAAAAGAAAGACTAAAGGAATATCTGAAATATGGTAATGAATTTTCTTTAAGAAAAAGATTAAAGGGAATATTTAAAGAATATCAAGAAATTCTAAATAAATTTATAGAAAATCAAAATGCGTTTATCGAACTGGTAATTAATACCAGAAATTATCTGACACATCATGACGAGGAATTAAGAGAAAGTGCTGCTAATAGTAAAGAAATCACCTCCTTAACTGAGAGGCTGAAAATGTTGGCGGAAATATGTTTATTGACAGAATTGGAGTTTAGTTCAGAGGAAATTAAAGGATTTTTTTTAAGAAAAAATATATTTACATAGACGTCCTTGGTTTAGTAGTTTATCGCTACTTCTAATAATCCATACTTTGTGCAAATTTTGGGAAAGGATTTTAGTTAAATTGTAACTATTGATGAAAAGAGTTATTGAGATTTATGTAATGTTTTAATAAAATATATATCTAACGGCGTTGGTGATGAGGTCTAGTAGGTTTTGTTATTTATATTAAAGGGAATTAATTATGAAAATGAAAAGTAAATTGTTCTGGTTGATGTTTGTTTTTGTTGCGGGGGTGTGGCTTATGGCAGAGGTAGGATATGCGGAGGGTTTTTTTGTCCCGTCGGATAAGGTTTCAGGGGAATATCGTGTGGATACAGGCTTTTTGTCGGGGACTTTTAGACTTGATGGAAAATCTATTGGATTTGTTCCTTTTCGCACGGTGTCGCCGGAGAGGGAAATAGCAGGGTATCCGGGTTTGCCTGGTTTACTAAATTTTTATCGTGTGTTCAAGACAAACTACCGTTTTGGCGAAAGTATGCGTGAGGTGAAGAGTGAAGCAAAAATGTTGAATCCCAAAACATTGAAAGTGTTCTGGGATTCTGATGCAGAACATCCGTTTACTCTAACTGCTGTGTATCAATGGATAAACCCACAGACACTTGATTTGTTAATTACGGTAGAGGCAAAGCAAGTTTTGCCAGATTTTGAGGTGTTCCTTTCATCTTACCTGACCAAATACTTTCCTGAATCTTATGTATATGCAAAGGGAGATGACGGGACGGCAAAGTTTCTGCCGACCCCTGTTGAAGCAGGTGAATGGCAAGCCTTTCCAAAGGATGAAAATGCTACTAAAATTATTAAAGATGGGCGATGGGATATCTTGCCTAACCCGGTAAATTGGACTATTCGTCCATTCTTCCATGAGCCGATTATTTATCGTATAGACAGGGAGACCAAACTTGCAGTGGTGCATATAACTACCAGCGACAATTGCTTTGCGGTATCTACACCGAACGCAGGAAATACTCATTTCTCCATGTATCTCTCATTATTTGGAAAAACATTAGAAGCAGGACAATCCATCTCTACGACCGTCCGAATGATTATTGCCCCACTTAACGAACAGCAAATATTGGATGCCTACAAGGTATTTACCTCTACCATTCAGAAGAATAATTAAATATATAGAAGAGTCAATTAAAACTCCCACTATAAGAGAATAAAATATTTTTTAAATTATTTAAGAGCAATAACTCACAATATTAATTGATAGTAATGTGTTGTATTAAGGAACTAAAAATAATAAGCAGTGTTTATTTAAATTAGAAAATATTATGGTTTAAGTAATTGTTTTTTTTACTTTTTACTTTTAATCTGTGGGAAATTTTAACCAATGAAAGAAAAATCTATAAAAAGTATCTCACGCAGGGATTTTATTCGCAATTCAACTTTTTTAGGTCTCAGTTCTTATTTGTTTTCGCAATGGAGTTGTTCTGCAAATAAAAAAGATATTAAAAATGACCGACCTAATTTTATTGTAGTGTTAGCAGATGACCTTGGTGCCAAAGAATTGTCTTGCTATGGCAATGAAGCAATTCATACACCTAATCTAGACCGTTTAGCAATGGAAGGAGTTCAATTCCAAACATGCTACGCCACGCCGATTTGTCACCCAACGCGAGTTATGTTGTTAACAGGACAATACGGTTGCCATAATGGGGTATACAACTTTGCAAATTTGCGAGGTGGACCTGAACCGAATAGCGAAGTAGAAGACATAGCAAAAAGCCATCGCACTTTCATTAATCTACTGAAGGAAGCAGGTTATGCTACAGCAGTTTCAGGCAAATGGCAGTTATCTGGAGAGCCGCCAAAACTAATTTTTGAATGTGGATTTGATGAATATTGTATATGGGGACAGAAAGGTTATCTGCCAAAAGACACTATCTATACTAGTGGATATGAAAAAGACAGAAAATATTCCAGATACTGGCACCCTTCTATTGTGCGTAATGGTGAATATGTGCCAACAAAACCTGATGATTATGGACCAGACATACATAATCAGTTTGTTATAGATTTTATTCATCGCCATAAGGAAAAACCATTTGTTATTTATTATCCCACATGTTTAACTCATGCTCCACATTTACCTACACCGGACTCGAGAAAGGAAGGAGATGATTTATTTAAGAATGACCAACGCAACTTTAAACCATCGGTGGAATATCTTGATAAACTGATAGGAAAACTGGTTGAAGAAGTCGAAAATGCAGGACTAAGAGAAAAGACAATATTTATCTTTACCGGCGATAATGGCACAGGTGGGCAAGGAAAGGGACAACCTACTGAATTAGGGGCAAGAGTTCCTATGATAGTTTGGGGTCCGGCTTATGTGAAAACACGCGGTAGTGTGATGGAACTGACAGATTTGTCTGATGTCCTGCCGACTCTGTGTGATTGGGTTAATATCCCTTTACCAAAAGATAAGCCTATTGACGGGGTATCTTTAGTCCCATTCTTGACCGGTGCAAGTGAAACTACACGGAACTGGATATTCAGTTTCATTGCAGACAGACGCATATTAAGAACAAAACGGTGGTTATTAGAAGATAATTCACCTCTACATTATGGCAGGTTATACGATTGTGGTGATAGCCGTGATGGCACTGGATACAAAGAAGTCACCAACTCTGATGACGCTGAAGTGAAAAGAATTAAAAATTATTTTAACAGTTTATTAGAAAAACTACCAGCACCAAAATTAGACCATGAAGGTCCAGCCACAGAACCAAAATATTCTCGAATTAAACGAAAAAAAACTGGTAAATCTGCACCCAATAACAGGTCAAAAAAACAGAAAGCACTTCTATAAAAACATATTTTTATACCAATAAATCTTGCTGAGTAACAGTATTTTGTAATATTTGATAAAATGGATATTGATAATTTGTTCATAAAATTATAATATGTAATACTATATTTATCAAAAGATTATTTTATATTAGTAAAAAAGATTTGTTGGGTTATATGGTAAAGATAAGGATATTGTCAGTTTTCTGT
>DAOOVZ010000066.1:0-14614 GCA_035370665.1 Candidatus Hydrogenedens sp. | reverse complement strand
TCTAAACGATAAGCCCGTCTCAATGGAGTGGGTCTCCATAAACGATAAATATCCATAATTTCGCCAGGAATAGAAATATATTGCTGATTAGACGCTTCTTGTTCAATTAACCCTTTTGGAAAGATTGCTTCCAGGTCAGAAGGTTTAACAGGTTCATGCGTCACAGGATGAAGCGGTGGAGGAAGAGGCGTTGGCAAATCAGGGTTAATATTATACCACGCATCTGGCAGTTTAGCAGGGTCAAGCAACACTGTATAATAATAATCATTCATAAAACTATTCCTATCTGTGTTTGATGTTTATATGAAATGGTTCAGACTAAAAAGATAAAGTGAAAGAATAATACAAAAAAAGCAATCCTAAAATCTAATTTAAAACAAAACATCACTCTGAGAGTAATCCTGTAAGCCGGATTCTGTCTAAGGGAAACCTTCGAGACGGTCATTCATCTTTGGATATAGGTCACCCTATACCTCATGCTTCCTACCCGGGAACAGCGCGGGCACACGCTATAGTTCCCCTATTTGGAATTGCTCCCGGTGGGGTTTAGCAAGCCGCCGTGTCACCACGACGCTGGTGCGCTCTTACCGCACCTTTTCACCCTTGCTGGCAGTTATCCATCAGGATAACTACTTGGGCGGTGTATTTTCTGTTCCACTTTCCGTCGGGTCGCCCCGCCTTCGTGTTACGAAGCACCGTGCCCTATGGAGTCCGGACTTTCCTCGACAGATAAAACCTGCCGCGACCGTCCAGATTACTCTCAGAGTGATTAAATTTTAATATATAAGACAACATATTTACCACTTTATTAACGGCAAATTAAATTTATGCGTTTACTATTGGACGAGAGAGGAAAGTTGCAGAATAGGTAGAAACAGGGCGACAATAATAGAACCTACTACGAGACCCATAACTCCTATGAGCATTGGCTCAATCAAACTGGTCAATCCATCTACCTTAGCACGAACCTCTGAATCATAAAAGTCAGAAATTTTTCTCAACATTGCTTCTAATTCACCTGTCTTTTCACCAACGGCAATCATGCGTGTTACCATCGTTGGGAATACGCCTGAACGACCTAATGGTTCTGACAATGTTTCACCATTTCTCACATTTTCACCTGCCTGTCGAATGACACGGGCAAATACTTCGTTTCCTGCTGTTCTTTCAGCAATTTCTAGTGCTTGTAAAATAGCAACACCACTTTTAATAAGTGTGCCTAGTGTTTGTGTAAATCTGCTTATGGATACTTTTCTAATCAAATCTCCAAAGACAGGCAACCTTAATTTTAACTGGTCAAGATTATATCTTCCTATTTCTGTTGATTTATAAATGCGAAGAAAAGTGTAAATCCCAATTATAGAGCCTATAATAATGAACCATGCGTAAGGGGTTCTTAATGCCTGGCTCAAATCAATTAAGAATTGAGTAGGTGCTGGTAATTTTCTTCCAAAACTTCCGAAAATCTCTGCAAACTGTGGCACAACAAAAATAATTACACCTGACGCAATAAGGATAATCATACTGAACGCAACCACAGGGTATGTCATAGCAGAGCGAATCCTACGCTTCAATTCTTCAGATGATTCTAAATAATCAGCAAGTTGTAGTAATACGCTATCTAAATTGCCGCCTGCTTCTCCTGCTCGAATCATACTAACATATAATTCTGGAAATGCCTTAGGATATTTTTTTAATGCGTCAGAAAAGGTTTCTCCTGATTCAACATCTTGTGCAATTCCATCAATTATCCTCGCAAAGTTAGGGTCTTCTGTCTGGTCTGCCAGAATATCAAGTCCCTGCAATAATGGAAGTCCAGCACTAACAATGGTAGAGAGTTGTCGTGTAAAAACAAGCAAATCGGCATTTTTCACCCGCGTCCCTCTTATTCCGCCAAATTCAAAACCAAAAAAATTTTTCTTTTCCTCTACCAACTTGTCAAAGACCAAACCACTTAATTGGAGTTGTTGTATAGCCTGTTGGCGGCTCTCAGCATTAATTGTCCCTCTGTGTTTAGATCCTTTACTGTCTCTTGCTACATAACTAAATGCAGGCATGCCTTTCTCCTTATTTTAATGTAACAGATTTTCTATTTTATTCAGTATACTTGTCAATTTCAAATTGGACTATCAATAATTATACAATATTTATAACTGAAAAAAGAGTAATTTGTAAAACAAACAATTTTAGAAGGAGAAAGAAAATGAGTTTCAACCTACCTACATTACCTTATGAAAAAAATGCTTTAGAACCTTACATTAGTTTGGAGACAATTACCTATCATTATGGGAAACATCATCAGGCTTATGTCAACAACCTGAATCGGTTTCTGGAAAGTTCACCGTTAAATGGAAAAACATTAGAAGAAATAATAATGAATTCAGAAGGACCCACTTTCAACAATGCGGCTCAGGTATGGAATCACACATTTTACTGGAATGGTTTAACCCCTGTAAAAACCAATATAAGTGAACCATTTTTGAAAGTAATTGAGAAAAATTTTGGAACACTGGATAAACTGATAGAAAATTTACAGCAATCCGCTGTAGCCTTGTTTGGCTCAGGATGGACATGGCTGGTATATGAAAATGGTTCATTAAAAATAACACAAACAAGCAATGCAGATTTACCAATGAAACATAATCAATTCGCCTTGTTTACGATAGATGTGTGGGAACATGCCTATTATATAGATGTGAGAAACGATAGAGCGAAATATGTTCAAAATGTTCTGTCAAATTTAATGAATTGGAAGTTCATTGAAGAGAACTATCAGAAGGCAATTAAAAAATAAATATATTAGGGGAAATATGTTGCCTTTTAAATAGTTTATTTAATAAGGGACAACGTTAATTTGAAAAAGGAATTAAGGAAGGTGCTTTTTATTGTTTTAAATTAAAAAAAGAAAATTTAATAAAAGGCAAAGAGTAAGTATAATAATAAAGAGTTAAATTCGTTTAGAATATTGAGTAGAAAAAGTAAGGAAATAAAAAATATATATTAAGGAGTATTTATGGAAATAGGAATGAAGGATGTTCTTGCTGTTTTACTTGCAGGCGGAGCAGGGGAGAGACTTCATCCGCTCACGAAAAATAGAGCAAAACCTGCAGTGCCTTTTGGAGGGATTTATCGTATTATAGACTTCACTTTGTCCAACTGTATCAACTCGAATTGTCGAAAGATACAGGTGCTCGTCCAGTATAAGTCAAATTCATTAGTAAGGCATATTCGAAGTGCCTGGAATATTGTGCATAGAGAATTGGGGGAGTTTATAGATATTATCCCTCCACAAATGCGTATAAACGACAGTTGGTATTTAGGAACTGCGGATGCTATATACCAGAACCTATATTCTATTGACCAGGAAGACCCAAAAATTCTTCTCGTTTTAGCAGGCGACCATATATACAAAATGGACTATCAAAAGATGATTCAATATCACCTTGAAAGAGAAGCCGAATTAACCATTTCAGCTCTTGAAGTTCCAAAAACTGATGCTTCACGTTTTGGAGTAATGGAAGTAGATGAAAATAATAGAATCATAGGATTTCAGGAAAAACCGTCAGACCCAAAACCAATACCCGATAAACCAGAAAAATGCCTCGTATCAATGGGTATTTATGTGTTCAATCGAGAACTATTGACCCGAGCAGTTACCGAAGACGCAGAAAGAAGAAATTCACAACATGATTTTGGAAAGGATGTTATTCCAAGACTTATTGGAAAGAATCGAGTATTTGCATATCCATTTGAGGATAGGAATAAAAGAGAGATTCCCTATTGGAAAGATGTGGGAACAATAGATAGTTATTGGGAATCAAATATGGATTTGATTGAGGTCACCCCGTTATTTAACCTATATGACCGTGAATGGCCTATTCGAACAATCATCTCTTCTCGTCCCCCAGCAAAATTTGTATTTGCAGATTTCGGACATAGATTGGGTATCGCATTAGATTCAATTGTCAGTCCCGGATGTATTATAAGTGGTGGTATGGTGAAAAGAAGTGTTTTGTCAACCGATGTGCGCATTAATAGTTACGCCTATGTAGAAGAATCTATCCTTTTTGATGGGTGTAATATCGGTAGGCATTCAAGGATTCGCCGCGCTATTATTGAAAAAAATATTCAGATACCTGATAACACTGTCATTGGATATGACCTTGAAGAAGATGCAAAAAAATATAGAGTTACACCTTCAGGAATTGTGGTAATAGAAAAATAACAATAAAGAAATGCTTAACATGTGTGTTTTTTTTTATAAAAAAGGAATAGTTTTTTTTATTTTTTGCTTGTCTTTATCATGTTTCTTTAATTTAAATCTTTCTGCTCAACAGACAAATACAACTGAGATTCAGACACTCCCATTTATGCAAGATATAGATAAGTATTTAGATAAAGAACTTAATGAATATAAAAAAGATATAAATGCAGAAGATTTATTAAAAAGAGCAAGGGAACTTCAGAATTTATTAGATTATGCTATTAAAAAAGAAGATAAAGAATTATTTAACAGAATAATGGTATTGATAGAAGATATATATAAGGAAGGATTGTTGAAGTATCCTGACAACATTAAAATTTACGACAATTATGGCTCTTTCCTGTATGATTATAAGAAGGACTATATTACATCGGTAGAATTATGGGAAAAGGGATATAACTTAAATCCTAAAGACGCAAGCATGAATAATAACTTAGCAATACATTACTTCTATATAGGTGAATATGATAAGGGTTGGGATTATTTGCAAAAAGCACTTAAATATGGAAATGATGAACCAAATATTTTATACAATTCGGCACAAATATTTATTATTCATCGAGACCAAATACAAGAAAAAACTGGTTGGGACAAAAAGAAAATCTATCAAAAGGCAATGGAATACTCAGAGAGAGCAGCAAAACTTCAACCTGATGATTTTGAACTTTGCAAAGATTATGCTTTGAATTTTTTTGCTGCGGTTGAGTTTAACTTGCCAGTAGATGGGAAAAAATGTGCAACAGCCTGGCAAAACGCAAGAAAACTAGCAAGAACAAAAGATGAGGAGTTTTATACCCGGGTGAACGAAGGAAGGGCATGGTTGGCAATTTATAAACTTGACAATGCAAAGAAATGTCTGCTGGAAGCACTAAAAATAAGACCAGATAGCATTGTAGTAAAAAATATTCTATCTCAAATCGAGTCAGGAGAAATTAAAGAAAATATAGAGAATGAAAAAAGAGAATCTAAAAAAACTACAAAAGATTCAGAATCTAAAAATCCTTTTATCTCTCCATTTAAGAACTATTCTGGCAAAAAACGACAAAAGACAATGTTACAACAAATGAGTCCAAATGCAAGTAAAAGTGAGTAAAACAAGGTAAAAAATATGTCCTTTCACTATGAAAGTTATTCCTTTGATACTTCCAATTATTTTAGGTTTTCTATAACTCCAGCAGTGCGAACCCTCATTTTAATTAATGTTCTTGTGTTTGTTCTGGAACTCATTATAGGAGTCGTAATATCAATACTCAACCAATATTTGCCAATAAATCAAGGTGATTCTTTATCATATCTATTGACTTTTCCCTGGCTTGGTTTTAATATCCCATTATTTTTAAGAGGTGCTATCTGGCAGCCCATAACATATATGTTTCTCCATTCAAGTCTAACCCATCTATTTTTCAATATGCTATGTCTTTATTTCTTCGGTCCTGAAGTGGAAAATTATTTTTCAAGAAAAAGGTTTTATTTCTTTTATATTTTTTGCGGTTTGGTTGCAGTTTTAACAAACTTTATTCCTTTTTTAATTAGAGGCTCTCAGCCACCCATTTTAGGTGCAAGTGGCAGTATTATGGCAGTGCTTATTGCTTTTGCATATATTAATCCAGAAAGAGAATTTTTCCTATTTCCTCTACCAATTCCTATTAATGCAAGAGGAATAGTCGTTTTGGTGATATTGTTAAATTTGTTTTACGCTTTTGGAGAAACGCAATATTCTGTGCTAACTCATTTTGCAGGTATGGGAATTGGATACCTATATATAGTAGCAGATTATTCAGGTTTGATATTTAAGGTAAAGAAATTTTTCAGATTGAATAAGTTTCATGTCGTATAATTTATAGAAAATTCAAGGTATTAGAACAAATAATGTTTCCAAGTTTACAGGAATTTTTGATATTTGTGCTGATAATCGTCTTGCTTAATTTTACAGGGATATTGCCCGTGGTGATTAAAGCATTTAGAGAATTTAGAGGCGATTATAATGAGAATAAGGAAAACGGAGGCACAAAAAATAATGTAAGTGTAAGTCCTCAAAGTGTAGAAATATATTATCGTCTTTTAGGAGTTTCTCCAAGTAGTGCCTGGGATGAAATTGAAAAGGCATATCGTAAGAAGGCAAAACTTCATCACCCTGACCTTGGAGGTGATGAAGATACAATGAAAGCCTTAAATGAGGCTTATGAAATATTAAAAAGAATTTATAAAAAGAAATAATTGAATATCAGGAGTAGATAATGAAAGTAAGCCGAAGAAAATTTTTATTATCCTCTGCAATTACATTGGGTTTATTGACAAATTCAAGTAATATGTTAGCCGCAAGTAGTAAGCGAAGGGTTATACTTCTCGGTTTCGATGGTGCAGAGCCTAGTCTTGTAAAAAAGATGATGGAAGCAGGAAAATTACCTAATTTATCGAAAGTAATAGGACAGGGTAATTTTCACAAATTAACATCAACTATACCTCCTCAATCTCCCACTGCCTGGTCAAGTTTCGCAACCTGCAAGAATCCAGGACAGCATGGGATATATGATTTTCTACGAAGAGACCCGTCGAAATATCTACCTGGGGTTGCATTAGGTTTTGTCCGTACCCCTGAATTTGATGAGGAAGGAAATGTTAAACAATTACCTTATTTTGAAACATTTCGAAAAGGGAGAACTTTCTGGGACATAGCAGATGACCAGGGTATATCTTGCAAGGTGCTAAATATGCCCTATTCCTTTCCTACTGATGACTTAAAGAATGGTTTAATGTTGAGCGGTTTAGGTGTGCCCGATATTAGGGGAGCAGAAAGCATTTTTTTCGCATTTTCAGATAAATTTACAGATGAAGAATTAAAAGAATCAATCCCTGGTGGGATAAGGATAAAACTAAACTTTCAAGATTCAAAGGCAGTTGTAAAATTGCCTGCAATTCGTAATCCGAGAAATAAGAAAGAATTTATAGAGGCAGTAATAACATTCATAGCGGATAGGGCAAAAAATAAAATAACAGTTCAAATTCCTGAACACAATGATATAGAAATTGCTCAGGGAAATTGGTCAGATTGGGTCGAATGGAATTTTCCTATTACTGATAAATATTCCGTTAAAGCAATAAGCAAATTTTTTGCGAAGCAAGTAGGTGAAACTGTTTTTATATATATGACCTGTTTACAATTTCATCCTCGCTATCCCTATATTCCGTTTACAAGCCCTTATAAATATTCAGAAGAATTGGCAAATAGGTATGGACTATATAAAACAATAGGATGGAATTATGATACCCATGCCTTGCGACAGGATGTCCTTACTGAAGATGTTTTTCTTGATGATGTTCATAAAACAATGGCATGGCATGAGAGACTAATGCTGGACGAATTAAACAAGGAAGACGACTGGCAATTGCTTATGACTATGTGGATGGCAACCGACCGGGTAGCACATCTATTCTGGCGATTTAGAGACCCTCAACACCCTGAATATGACCCTGAAAAGGCAAAAATTTACGGTGAAGCATTAGAAGAAACCTATCTAATTATGGACAGAATAGTTGGGAATGCCATCAAATCAATTAAAGAAGATGACTGGCTTATAATTATGTCAGACCATGGATTTAACTCCTATCGCCGAGGGTTCAATTTAGGGACATGGCTTGTCAGGGAAGGCTACCTAGTTGTAGAAGGACAAACAGACAAAGATAAGGCATATAATGACCAGGCTTTTCTATTAGGATATGATTGGAAAAAATCAAAGGCTTATGCTTTGGGATTAGGTTCTATCTATCTAAATTTAGAAGGGCGTGAACGAGACGGCACGGTAAAAAAAGAAAAAGCGAAAGAATTGAGAGAAGAAATCAAGAGTAAATTATTATCCGTAACAGACCCTCAAACAGGAAAACAAATAGTTAGCAATGTTTACAGTTGTGATGACTTTAAAGGTGAATCAATAGAACATGCTCCTGATTTGATTTTAGGCTATTACGAAGGATATCAATCAACAAAGGCGTCTGCAAAAGGAACTTCACCACAATCTCTATTTGAAGACAACAAAGACAAATGGAGTGGAGACCATGTAGCAACCGATTATAAACTAATTCCCGGTGTATTTATCACAAACAAAAAAATAAACAACAATACTCCACATCTACAAGATTTAGGTGTTTCTATCCTTTCCTATTTAGGTTTACAAGTTCCTGAGGATTTAGAAGGAAAGAACATTATTTAGGATAATTGGAACTTTTTAATACTACCCATACCATTTACGGGCACGGTCCTTGTTCCTATTAAACATTTTAATTGCAATGTTTGCATCTTCTTTGACTTGAAAATCGAACATGCCAACACAAAGAAAATCTGCACCATTACTGAAAGCATAATCAAAACCCTTTTTAGGGTGTATTGCTCCTGCGGCTAATACCTTAAAGGCAATCCATGGAACTTTAACCGTCTTCATAACATTTTTTGTTTTTTCAGGGTCTAGGTCCCACTTATTATCATGAAATTCGCCAGCCTTTGCAGACCAATAATTCAAAGGATGAAAAGTTTTCATATAAAAATCAGGCACAATATTTTCTTTTTCACAAGCAACAATAACCTCAATGGAATGAGCACCAATACCACCGATAATACCCTTATCGCGAGCATAAGATATTATTTTATCCATAAGTTTTGTATCACCTTTTTGAACAAAACTATCACCAGCCTGCCCTTGAATATACACTCCCACAGCACCATTATCTATTGCAATATCTACATCCTTACAGAAATTGGTGAAATCGGATTTTTTAGGTTTAATTTGTGCAATCCATTGAATTTTCCCGTTATATTCTTTCCAATAACGATGAATAATTTTCAGAGTTTTGTCATCAAGCCTTAATATTGCTGTATTAATCCCATTCTGCTCATAAGTCTTTAGAGAATCCAATATCTTTTGTTCTGTAAAATAACTTTTCATCAAATCAGAAACATAAATTAAATCTCTGCTATGAGAAATTCCACTAATCAAATTTCCACCTGCGATTAGCCGACTAATTTCCACATCTCCAATTTTCCCTAACGGCATATCTTTTGCAGAGGTATCAACAGTTAAATACTCCTGTTCTTCCAAAAGTTCTTCTGGTTCTTCTTCCATTGCAGGTAAAAAATTATCCTGTGCAAATACCTTATTAGCCAGAATAGGAGCAAGGGAGGAGCCAATAATAAATTTTCTACGACTTACTTTATTTTTCATAAAAAATCTCCAAATACCATATTATAAAAATTCTATTATGATATAATTTATATTGTATTATATAAGAACCAAAGTAAGAAATTTATAAGGCTAAAGCATGACAGATATACAAAAGTATGAAAGATATGCAGAAAAGGTTCCTCTATTTAATGGACTAATGGCAGAGGAAGTGGAAGATTTAATTAAGAGGGGTAAGATAATTATTATAAGAAAAGGTGAAACCATTTTTCATGAAGGCATGTTGGGTAGTAACTTGTTTATAGTTTTAAGTGGCAAAGTTGGAATTTATATAAAAAATCAACTTATAACAAAATGTCATGTTGGCGATACCTTTGGAGAAATGGCAGTGCTGAATAAAAAGCCGAGAACAGCCACTGCCACAGCATTGGAAGAAAGTAGGCTTTTATGTTTAGATGAAAAGCAAATTAATGATATATTAGAAAAACATGTGGCAGTTCGATTGCTCTTAAATGCTGTTCATGTTTTGAGTGAACGGCTTGAAAAAGATAACTATATGATTTCAGAAATGCGGAAAATACTTAATAAATATAACATTCCTATTCCAACAATTGAGGTGAAAAAAGAAGGTAAAGAAGGATAAAAAGACTAATATGTAGCCGTATGCTAAAATGAATTAATATAATACATTTTGAAAGCTCATTCAGAAAGTCTATGTAGGTTGTTGAATTAGGAGGTGTTATAGATATACTATTTGGAAGCATAAGAAAAATGTTTTATACTTTGATAAAAACCACAAGAGGAAATTAGTATGTTATCAGTCTTATTTGCGAAGTATGGAAAAATACTCAATAAAAACTTTTTTTATCCACTTATCATCTCAAAAGTTGGAAGATAAGGATATGAAGAAAGTTTATAGAGTATATGAAGATGCCCTTAAATCAAATTCAGAAGAAATAAAGGGAAAGAAAGGGCTAAATATTAGTAGTTAACAGGATTACAGATACAGGTATGTTGGTCTGTGCCGCAGAAATAAGTAAAAGCATTAAATATTATATTAAAATTTTATGAATAAAAAAATATATATTATTGTATTTTCTACCTTATTTTTGATGGTGAATTATGTTTATGGTGTAAATATAATAATATCATCATTCAATTCAAAAGAAACCATTAATATTGATTCTTTTGTTGATGGAGATAAATTATATATCCACTTACCTACACTTATTATGAAGATAAATGGAGCAATAAGTATACAAGGAAATGAAATAAAGTCAGTAGTGAATAATAAGAATATAAATATAGATTTACAGAGTAGTCTTGCAAGTGTTTCTGATAGCGTAACTTCAAAACTTATTCAGTTCAGAAGCCCAATAAAAATCTGGCAAGATACCCTGTGGTTGGAGCTAAATGATGCCAAATCGCTAATTCAGTATACGGTAGACAAAAGATTGGAAACAGAAACAGAATTACTTAAAACTAATGAAACAACCAATCCATCGGAATTGAGTTTACCAGACTCTACTACAACAAACATCAATGAATCAGAAATTGAAATGCCAGATTACGAACAGATTCAGGAAACAGCACAAATAGAAAACAATACCATTGGAAATGAGAAAGAGAACAAAGATGAGATTATATTAAAAAAGGTTTTGATTGACCCAGGACATGGTGGAGAAGACTCAGGAATATTATTTCCATCAGGGAAATACGAAAAAGAAATAACATTAAGTTTTGCAAATAATTTGGAAACACAAATGAAAAAGAATAGTATAGATACTGTAATGAGTAGGCAAGAAGATACCCTGTTAACAATAAAAGATAAATGTAATTATATTATGAAAGAAAAAATAGATTATTTTATTAGTATTCATACAGAATCCCCAAAAAGGGAAAAGATGGGAATAAGATTATTTGTTTCTCAATTGAAGAAAGATAAATTAAACCAGATAAATGAATCCATAGCGGACTTGATTATTGGATCGCTGAAAGAAAAACAAAAGGAACTGGTTATAGAAAAGATAAATTGTCCCTTACTTATAAGTGATGATGCAAATGTTCCTGGAATATTAATAGAAATATTTCCAAGTTATAAAAATAACTCAGAAGCAGAGAACTGGGACATTTTCCTTGATAAAAAATCAATTATTGTAAATATAATTGTAGAATCCTTAAACAAATATAGAAAAAACATGGAAATATCACTAAAAAAATGAACAAATTGCAGAAAAGGGTCATAAGAAAATTATTTGTTACGGTATTATTACTTATTACAGTTATGGTAGTTATTCTATTATTATTTACGAAACAAGATATAGTTAAGGAAAACCTGGATATAATTAGCACATTTATAAACACATCATTAACCCCTACAACTATAGAGACAAACAATCCTTCAAAACCAGTTTCTCCAAATGTAAATATAACAATATATGTCATTTCAAAGGAAGGAGAATGTTTTCAACCGATTGATGCAAAAATAGAATGGAAATTAAATTATCAAGAAAATTGCAAACAAGTAATTAACACTATGAAAAATATAAAATCGGAAAATTATATCTCACCTATTCCTGAAGATATTTCACCAAGAGGTATATTTTTGACTCCTGATGGAGAACTAATTGTTGATTTACCGTCAACAATTATTGCAAAGTATGAAAAAAATACAACTGCACTTTTTGAATCTTTATTTACATATTCTATCGTAAATTCTTTATTACAAAAAGAATTAACTGCTAATGTCTTAGTAAGACATGTCCGTTTTATAATAGAAGGTTCTCTTCCTTTGGTAGAATTTCCAAGACACATTAGTTGGGCACAATCTTTTACACCTAATTATTCCCTCTTGTGTAAGGACTGAGGAAAATAAATGAATCTCACCATATTCCCCGAAAATGATTTGCCCATAGGTGTCTTCGATTCTGGAATGGGTGGATTAACAGTTCTGTCACAATTGAAAAAAAAGTTACCCAATGAGATTTTTTACTACTTAGGTGATACTGCAAGAGTTCCCTATGGAACAAGGTCCTCAGAGACAGTGATTCGTTACGCAAGGTCTTGTTCACAATTCCTAATCAAAAAAGGTATAAAGGTATTAGTCATTGCTTGTAATACTGCTTCTTCTCATGCCTTAAACACTATAAAAAAGGAGATTAGTATACCTGTTTTAGGTGTAGTAGAACCAGGAGCAAAAGCAGTTATAAAAAAAACAAAAAACAAAAAAATCGGCATAATAGGCACTGAAGGGACGATTGAGAGTAAATCATACAATAAAATTATAAAAGAGATTGACCCAACAATTGAAGTGCTTTCAAAGGCATGTCCTTTGTTTGTTCCTTTAGTCGAAGAGGGATGGACTGAAGGAATAATTCCAATGCTAATAGCAAATGAATACTTAAAACCGATAATTGATAAGGGCATAGATACCCTCTTGTTAGGATGTACTCACTATCCTCTTCTGATACCTGTAATTCAAAACATGACCCAAAAATATTCAATTGAAATCGTTGATAGTGCAGAAGAAACAGCAAAAGAAATAGTAAACCTATTACAAACTTGCAATTTAGTAAGAAAAGATATAAAAATATATAACGAGGATATGGTTAAATACTTTGTTACAGATGCGCCAGAAAAATTTAAGAAGATTGGAAGTAGGTTTTTAAATGAAACTATTAGTAATGTAGAATGGATTGATATTCTAGCTGATAGTTAAAAATATTGTTTTGGGTTTTTTATATGTCTGTTGCTGTAAATTTATTACAAGAAACAAAAAAGAATAAACCTTTTATATACCCACTAATAATTATAAGTTTATGTATATTAACTTGTTTAATTCTGGGTTTATTATTGGCTGTTTTTCAACTTAAATCTGAGAACAATAAATTTACAGATATGAGAAATATTTCTAATCAATATAATTATAATGAAGTTATAGATAATATTATCATACCAACAAATATTGAAAGTGAGTGGGAGGGCTTAAATGAGATTGTTGGTAATAAAAATAAATTCAATGTTTTTGTCTCAACCGTTGATTTGCAAGATGAATTTACCAATTCTGGAATGAAAAAATTTTACTGGACAGGCTCAGAGAATAAAGAATTGTATAATGATGGTGATATTTCATCTCTTCTACTGTCAACAAACGAAGTGCAAATCACTGATGTTAATATAGAAATAATAAAAGAGATACATAGTAATAAAACAAACTATATAAAAAAAGCCAAAGAAGTTTATAAGATAGTTAAAGATTTTCTATTTAGCCAGTTAATATCGGAAACTGAATTTATTGAAAGCCTACCTGAATTATGTTCTGATGGTCAAGATACATGGCTACACAAAAAAATGACTGTGTTCATATCATTAGAGTCAAGTAAAAATATCTTTCTGTTTAATTTAAGAAATTTAATTTCTGAAAAATTATCTGGATCCGATGTAAGGATAGATTCAAAAAAAGAAGAGGGAATAGTAAATTATCAAGTATACATAGAAGGAAAAAATATACTTTCAATCAACATGCAAAAATCCCCTTACAAAATCCAAAATTTGACAGTGCCCATTATATCACCCTCATTAAAAATACAATATCCAGTAGATAAATATGTGAAAGATTATTTTGAGCCTATAACTGTTTTTGCTGCTAATCATAATAACTATGAAGATGAACAAGACCTTTCTAAAAGTATTATCACAGACAGTATAAGTGATACGGGACAGGATAATTTGGAATTTGTTAAAACAAATGAAAACAGTGAACAAAAACAGATACCCCAAATAGCCATTATTCTGGATGATGGCGGTTATAGAAATCCCAAAGACGACCCTGTGCTAGAATTAGCATCTCAAATCACTTTATCTATTCTACCTGATACAAAATACTGTAAAGAACTTGCTGAAATGGCAGATGAAAAAGGTTTTGAAATCATGTTACACATGCCAATGCAAACAAGGCCAGGGGTAAAAAAAGGTTCCTTCCCATGTGAACTATTAACTCAGATGTCGGAGAATCAAATTAAAGAGAAAACAAATAATGCCTTAGAACAAATATTAGAGGCTAAAGGCGTTAACAATCATACAGGCGGCGTTTTTACACTCAAAGAAGAGCCTCTAAAATACTTCATGAAAGTTCTCAAAGAGAAGAAAATATTTTTTGTAGATAGTGTTGTGGTCGGTG
>DAOOVZ010000065.1:0-14793 GCA_035370665.1 Candidatus Hydrogenedens sp. | reverse complement strand
CTTTTGTTTATAGATTTTATTACTATAAGACTAAAAATTTTTCCTTTGTTAGTTTCAAACAGTAAGATAGTATTATAATATAATACCTTGTTTGAAAACTTGTTTGTAAAATTTTAAGTAAAGGAGTTATAGAAATGTCATTGTTTTTTAATAAAAAAGAAGAACATAAGAAAAAGGTAAAGATTTTGTATATTCTGCCATCGCATTATGACGATGATGGCTATCCTTTCCGTTTCTGGAAAGGGCTATTGCCTTCCAATACCCTTGTTTGTATGAGGGCTTTGACAGAGCAAATTATTAAAGAAGGACAAATTAAGAGTGATTACGGGGTCTGTGTAGAAATAATAGATGGCTCTGTTCATGATATAAATGTTGAAAAATTAGTTAGCAGCAGTAGACGCAAAAATGAACATCTTATTGTGGGCTTGGTGGGAGTCCAGACCAATATGTTTTCAAGGGCAACAGATTTAGCCGTTATGTTTCGCGAGCATCAAATACCTGTATTAATAGGTGGTTTCCATGTTAGCGGAATGATAAAGTTGTTTGGTTCACTTACCCCAGATTTACAGTTTCTTGTTGATAAGGGTGTAAGTCTGGTGTGTGGAGAGGTTGAGGGACCGGGTGTTTTAGCGGGTATATTAAATGACGCAATAAATAATCAATTGAAACCTTATTATATTGTTCAGGAGTCCCCGGATATATCTAATGCCCCTGTCTCAACCGCAGACCCCAATTATTTAAAGCATTTTATGCAGCCTATGTGCACGATTGATACGAGCCGTGGATGCCCGTATGATTGCTCTTTCTGCACAATTATTAATGTTCAAGGTAGAAAGATAAGATGCCGTTCCGCGAAAAAAATCCTTGATGTTGTTGAGAAAAATTACGATAATGGCTTCCATAGTTATTTTTTTACTGATGACAATATGTCTCGCTCGCCTATATGGAAAGAACTTTTCAAAGGATTTATAGAATTGGCACAGAAGGGTAAAAAAATCAGGTTTATGATGCAGATTGATACCCAATCGTGGAAAATACCTGATTTTGCTGAAATGGCTTCAAAAGCAGGTTGTTATCTAGTTTTTGTAGGTATGGAAAGTATCAATCCAGAAAATTTGGTTCTGATGAATAAGAAACATAACAAGACACAAGAATATGCAGAAATGGTGGAGGCATGGCATAAAGCAGGGGTACTTGTTCATGTCGGATATATTGTAGGTATGCCATGTGATACACCTCAAAGTATTGTTCATGATGTTGGATTATTGAAAAGTGAAGTTAAGGTAGATGAAGCCTCTTTTTTCATAATGACACCAATACCCGGTTCCAGAGACCACAAGGAACGCCTTGAAAAAGGAGAACAACTTTCAGAGGATTTCAATCGCTATGATAGTTGTCATGAGACCTTTGTTCACCCTAATTTTAAGTCAGGTGAATTAAAAAAATCATGGTTAAGGGCATGGTCTATTTTCTATTCCAAAGATAATATTGTTGATATATTACTTCGCTGTCCACCCGAACAATATTGGAATGCCTTCTGGCTAACTCTCTGGAATAGATATTCTACTTTGTTAAGCAACCATCCTATGAGTATGGGATTTTTGAGGAAAA
The DNA here is from genome assembly GCA_035370665.1 of Candidatus Hydrogenedens sp. Taxonomy (GTDB): domain Bacteria; phylum Hydrogenedentota; class Hydrogenedentia; order Hydrogenedentales; family Hydrogenedentaceae; genus Hydrogenedens. The sequence continues at coordinate 13,182 of DAOOVZ010000065.1, read as the reverse complement.
AATCCAGAAAAGTCCGTCGTTCAACTATGGCAGTAGAGGGACGAATTGCGTTTATGCGACGGCGCATGAGAGATTTTGTAAGACAAATAAAAGTGTTGTTGCAAGTTTTTTACGAATATCAAGAGATATGGCTATTAACTCGCAAACAATTAAAAGAAAAACGCGAGTCGTTAGCTAGTGCACATACATATCTGCAGGATATTCATGCTAAGACAATACAGATATTACAGTCAAACCAATATAAAGAGTTTATTTCTCAAGAATATAAAGAGATTATTCAAAAAACAAACGAATTGGTATCCCAATTATTGCAGGCTTCAGGTCGGATTAATCACAAGATACAAGCAGAGATGGAGAAAAAGGTTAATGCTATAAAAGAACAAATAAGTAACCTGGAATTCCGTGTGCCTACTGCTGATGACTTAGTCCGAATTGATGCGTTTGTAAAGAAAACTATTGTTCGGAGTTATGAAGAAGTAATAGTGAAATCAGTCGCACATCGTAGGAGAATAAATCGCTGGTGGATAGGTCTAAAACACGACTTCTCAACAGGTAAATTTCAATTAAGAAAAATAATTTGTATTCCAGAAATATTATTCTATGAAGTATTTACTGGGTTGAGGTTTGCTATTTCTGCTGTTCGGATGAAATAAAATATGCAACCAATAGAGGTTCAGCATCGCAGGGTAGGTGTAATTATGCTTCATGGCACATGTTCCATGACTTGCCTATTTTGCATTACAGAAGATTCCATCAAGGAGATGCGACCGGAACAGGTGGGAAAGGTTTTATTTATGATGAAACAAAGGGAGATGGAGAGTGTTGTTTTTGGTGGTGGTGAACCTCTACAGTGGGGGTACTCTTTAGCAGATGCTATTCGTTTAGCGAAGTCATTGGAATTTCACACTCAGGTTGGGACAAATGGTGTAGGCTTATCACCAAATATCGTAGAATCGTTAAATGCAGACCGATATGTTCTACCTCTCGATTCAACCAATCCGCAGACTCATAATTATTTAAGGGCAGGGTTTCGGAAACACTACGATATTATTCGGAAACGGCTACGATATTTAACAGAAATGAGGATTTTCTTTACTATCTCTACAGTTGTTTGTAGTCTGAATATTAATGACCTTAACGGGATATCCACATACCTGCTTCAATTATGGGAGCAAGGGGCAAAGATACATGCCTGGCACCTATATCGTTTCCTACCTTATGGCAGGAACGGTTTTAAAAATGCAGAGATACTCAACATTTCTAAAGATGAGTATTATGATAAGACACAACAGATTAAGGAACGGGAACTCCCTTTTTATGTATATCGTAGACCTAATATGCAATTGTCAAAAGAAGTAGACTTTTTCTGGATTGAGGATAAGGATATAAAAATAGGCAGTGAGGTCTGGGGTCAAAAGTGCATTATCAATTGTCTAAACAAATAATACTTGTAACATAAAGGACATAACTTTGTGTCAGGTAACAGTAGATTTGTATTTTTGAAACCATTCCATTACTTTATCACAAGGGGTTTGTTATTTAATTCTACATTTGCCCAATAAAAGTATTGGAATATTTTTTGAGGTATTGTTATAGGCAATACAATATCTTTTCTTTCATAGAAGTAACTGACAGTTTAATATATATTCCCCTTATTTATATTATAAAATAAAATAAAAAGTTATATTCCTAAAAGAATTCCTGTCTTTACTGCCACTACAAACACATTAAAAATATCTTCTGCTATTAGAATCTGAAGCAAGGCTACTCCTGTTGCTTTCTTTTGTATTTTTACTATAAAACTAAAGCCATAATTTTATCATTTATACCTACTCTATCATTTTGAAGAAAGAAAATTTATACCCATTAATTTTTTTGGGGCAGGAATGATTTAGTTTGTTAATTTGACATTCTATTGTTTATATTTAATTATTATTGAAAAGATTAGGAGACGGCTATGATATTTTATCTTGCTTTTTTAGTTGGGGTCTTAACGGCTGAGGAATCTTCAAGTCCACCTTCAGCGATAAATAGTGATGAGATTCGGATTCAAGAGAAAAAGGAGGAAGAAAGTAATGCAAAAAGCAAGAAACAGATTGAAAAAGCAAAAGATGAGTTGCGTTTAAAGATTAGCCAACTTTTTTTGATAACACTTCAAGGTAAGCACGGGACAAGGTCAGATGACCGTGTTTTTTTGTCACAATATACTCCCGCAGGCGTAGTTATACCACAGATTCTCCAACCAAAACGAGCAATGGATTATATTACGGAGATGAACTCAACCCTTCAAAATGAGGGCTTGCCGCTATGGTTGGCAGGGGATTTGTATGAGGTAATAGAAAGTCAACAGGGTGTTTTTTCGTCGTATGTTAATCTGCCACCGCTGCTAGCACTTTCTGCCAATCCTGACGCAAGTAATGTGGAACGAATTGTGCAACTCTGGAAAAGTTATATGCAGGGGCTCAATCTGAATATGATGTTAGGACCTCACCTGAGCCTGGCGTCGCTATTGCCTAAGGCAAAAAGCAATTTGCAGTGTTTAGGCACAAACGCACAGACAGCCTCTGAGGTGGCTATGCAAATGTATCAGCAGTGGGATTTATCCACAACGCTTATGGTGCCTATGGATTTTCCGGGTGGGCAAACAAATCGTCAAGGAGTTCAGGCCGCTGTATTACTCACGCCAGAACAATATTTGATGGACAATGATGCCCTTCCTTATAAAAAACTGATAGACATGGCTTGTCCTATTATTCATGTAGGGACAACTCTGGTGCCCACATTAGAACCGCAGGGAAAACCTGCCTGCATTTCGCATGCTGTAATTTCTGAATTGCTACGAAAAAAAATGAATTTTAGCGGTGTAGTTATTGCCGGTCCTTTAGACGCACCCGAAATCTTACAGTTTACAGACCCATCGGAAGCCGCATTGGAAGCACTGAAAAACGGCGCTGATGTTTTATATTATCAGGGTCCAGCAAATACAGCAAGTCGTGCCATTGAACGCATCTGTTATGCCGTTCAGCAACAGGAAATACCTCTTTCTCGAATTGACGAAGCATATTCACATATAAAGGCATTAAAAGATGCTCAATTTAATACAGAAAATACGCAAAAAGTGAAGAAGGAGGTAAAATCTACTGAACTAACGAAACCTAAAGGCGACATCTTTGATGACTCATATTATATCCTTAAAAATTCTGTAACCTTAGTAAAAAATGATGGGGGCTTGCTCCCATTAGTTAAAAAATCAGTAGCGGCAATCGGTATTACTGGTCCTGTTGGTGTAGAGGAATTAGAAAAATATTTAAAAAAGTATCATAAGAATATTGGACTTCAAATTATGCCTTCTTCGCCTCGTTTAGGTTATATCCAGGATTTTGAGATTGACCGTGCAGAAAAGACTTTGGGTAAGGCACCTGTAATAATATGCACAGTAGCCTCATCTATGAGATTGGCGGAACAGGAAGAGTTAATTGGACGGCTGAAAGACACAGGCTCAAAGGTCGTGGCTATTGTTTTGGGTCATCCGCAGGCTATTTCTTGTGCGAAGAGGGCAGACGCTATTCTTGTTGCGTATGCGGAAGCCTCTGCTTACCAAATAGCACTCAAAGCAGCGGCTGAAACCCTTGTTGGATTCCCTGCTTTTCGTTTCCGCTCTGTTATCCATGATTCAGTATTAGAAGCGAATCGAGAATATACCTTTTCGCTGAAGGAACTTGTTGCTATGCCCCCGGGAAAGTTGCCCGTACCGGTAGGTGATGATTTCCCCGAAGGGTCAAGTTTAAGTTTCCCTATCGAAACCATGATTAAAAAGTGTGAATGGAAGATACAGGACAAACACAAATTTAAAGAGCCTTCTTTTACATATACCTTCCCTTCATCGGGAGAATATACAGTGGAATTGCAGGTTCAAGGTCCTGACAATCAAGTTCAGGCAAAAACCTATACCATAGTGGTAAAATAATAAGTAGAATTTTATATTATTGTTGAGGTAAAGATATGATAAAAAAGTGTTTTCTGAACTTATTATTCTGTAATCTATTGTTCATAGCAGGAGCCTCATTTGCAGACGAGACATCATTGCCCCTGTGGTATATTGTGCAAGTGGACATTAACAATCCACAAGAACTGACCTGGCTCGAACAGCAGGGTTATTCGGTAGATTCTTATAATGGCAAGGTTGCACAAGTTTATATACCTGCGGAAGCCTTAGAGAAACTTCAAAGCATGGGGTTTAAGCCGCAAATATTAGGGACAGACCCATCGTCTATTTATGAGAAGACGCCATCGGGATACCACAACTACGCTGAACTTACACAATTCCTTCAGGACCTTACAAATACATATCCCGACCTTTCACGATTAATCTCGTTGGGACAGTCTATTCAGGGGCGAGAAATCTGGGCTATTCATATTACAGATAATCCTGACATCGAAGAAGATGAACCAGAATTCAAATATATCTCAACCATTCATGGTGATGAACCCGTGGGGACAGAATTATGCCTATCCCTTGCTCAATATTTACTACAAAACTACACATCCGACCCGCGTATCAGAAATCTTGTAGATGAAATTTCAATATGGATTGTGCCTTTAATGAACCCGGATGGGCGTGAATTGGTAACGCGTAGGAATGCCAATAGCTACGATTTAAATCGTTCTTTTCCTGAATATCCAACTGATTTCAATACTTTTTATTATGATGGTGGAAATCCTTCTATTGAGACTCGCCAACCTGAGATACAGCATATTATGCGATGGTGCATGGAACATAACTTTGTCCTATCTGCCAATTTTCATGGAGGCTCATGCGTTGTAAACTATCCTTACGATGATGATGGTGGACCCAGCGGTGTAGAAGCACCTACACCAGACGATACCCTTATCCGCTGGCTATCTACACAATATGCCCAATACAACTCTCTCATGTATAACAGCACAGAATTCCCCGGCGGAATTACAAATGGTGCAGCCTGGTATGTAATTACTGGCGGCATGCAAGATTGGAACTACCGATTCACAGGTTGTATTGATGTTACCATAGAATTGTATGATATAAAATTTCCCGGTGGAACGATTATACCTGTATTATGGGGACAGAATCGAGAATCCATGCTATCCTATATGGAGTGTGTTCTTCGGGGAGTGCGTGGATTGATTTATGACCGGAACAATAGCGAACCTGTCTGGACAAAGGTATTGGTTCAGGGAAATACTCAACCTGTATTTAACCATCCACGCGTAGGAAATTATCACCGATTATTATTGCCAGATACCTATAACCTTGCCTTCGTAGCACAGGGATATATTCCCTATCGAGCCAATGCAATTGAGGTTCAAAGTGGAATTGCCACACGCATAGAGGTGCCTCTTAGCACAGGCGACCTAAATAACGACGAAGAAATAAATGATTTAGATATAGACCTTGCTGTCCAATCAATATTAGGATTACCTGTCGAAGTCAACTCAGATGTAGATGGAAATGGTCTCAGTGCTACCGACATTCAAGCCATCATCAATCAGACCCTATCTGCCCCCATCGGCATCTTCCCCGAATGATTAAGAATATAAAATGATAGTTGTTTTTTTAAGTTGTTCAAATTCTATGCAATAGCAAAGGTAATTTCAGTGGTTTGGATTAATTCCCAAAGGGGAATAGGCCATTCATTATTTTTACCTGTGAGTGAATCGTGCAAGGCAATGAGTTCTTCTAAATGCCCCTTTTGAGATGTTCGGGTTGTAAATTCATTAATTTTTATTCCATAACCTTTTAAGGATTTATAATCGTCAAGAACTATGCTCTTTTCATCAAAATGAACCTCCATATATTCCTTGCCAAGTTTCTTACTTCCAACTGCAAAATATTCAATGCAAGCCACTGAACCATCTTTATATTTAAGAATAAAAGTTTTATTATCGCTTGGATTATACCCCTCTGTATTAGGATTGAGTGATTCAACCATTATATTTCCTACTTCACTGTTTGTTAAAAATGTTATTAAATCAATAATATGACATGCCTCACCAATTATTCTTCCACCTGATTCATGAGTCCAATGGTCTAACGGTAGAAATCCAGCATTCATACGATAATGAATTATCATAGGATTTATTCTCTGGTCTGTATACTCTTTTATTTCCCTCAAATATTTACTAAATCTACGGTTAAAACCAACAGAAAGAATAGGCTTAGAAGAGTTGTCATCTTTATAAAATTCTTTGATTTTTTCTAATTCTTCCTGAGATGTGGCTAATGGCTTTTCTACAAATACATGTTTGTTGGCTAGAAGTGCTTTCAGGCAAAGTTCTGCATGGGTATCATGCCTCGTCGTAATAAATACCAAATCTACTTGTTCATCATTTAATACCTCATCTATATTTGTAGTCGCATATTTTGCAGAATATTGTTCAGCAACTGTTTTTGCTTTATAACCTGTTCGATTTACTACTGCATAGATGGAGTATCTATCTTTAAGTTTTGAAAGATTGGGTAAGTGTATACTTGTTGCAAAATTACCAGTCCCTACAACAGCCACATTAATAACCCCTTTCTTAATAGGTTTATTGCTAATGTAAAGTTTCTGCTGTTGCAAGTAGTCAGCCATTGCTGTTTTCTCTTCAACTTCTCCATAATTAAGTAATACAATTAAAGGACGCGGGTCTTCATGGGATAATGCTTCAAAAGCCTCCGTAATTTGTTCAATGGGATAATTTTTTTCAATGAGTCGTTCAAGATTTATCGAATTGTTATGGATAAGACGAAGGTATTCTTTCATATTTCTATTTTCTGTCCATCGAACATAAGCGTAAGGATAATCCATACCTTTTTCTTCATACTGCGTATCATAGCGACCTGGACCATAAGAAGTAGACATTAGAAAATCTAATTCTTTGGCATAAATATCCTCACGATTTATTTTAAGTTCTGCACTGCCTACAAGAACAACCTTCCCCTTTTTACGACTCATCTGGAAACATTGAGATAGCGGTTCACTCTTATTTGTGTTCGCAGTAAAAATTACTGTATCAGCACCTTGCCCATCGCTCCATGTTATAACAGAATTAACTACATCTTGTGTAGAAGGATTTATTGTTAGTTCTGCTCCTAATTCTTTAGCAATTTCAAGTCTACGATTGTCAATATCTATAACTGCTGCGCGTATTCCAGAAGATTTTAAAATTTGTGTTGTAATAAGTCCTATAATACCTGCTCCAAAAACGACTCCTAATTCACCAATTTGCAAATTGGCTCTCCGGACTCCCTGCATAGCAATACTACCAATGGCTACAGTTGAAGCATATTCAAAAGGCAGGTCTTGTGGAATTTTTACAACTAGGTTCGAAGGAACACAAACATATTCAGCGTGATGGGCATATCCAGCACCCGCCGCTGAAACTCTATCACCTATTTTAAATCGAGTTATACCTTCTCCAATACCTATTACAATACCACTAATGGAATAACCAATAGGTGTTCCTGATTCAAGTTTACTCTTTACTTTTTCATAAGCCACAGAAGGACCCTCATCTCGAAGGGTATCCAAAACTTTTTTTACCTTGTCTGGTTGTTCCCATGCCCTTTGAATTAAAGGCTTTTTACTTCTAGCCAATCCGCTAAGTTCTGTCCCAGCAGAAATACAACTTGAAACAACTTTTATTAAAACCATACCTTTGTCTATTTGGGGAACTGGAACTTCTACTGTTGTGGCTTTCCCTTTTTTGATAATCCCTTGAAGCATAATTTCCTCCAAAATCTGTTTTGGAAATGCTTTACTACTTTTTATTTAATTTTTTATACAAATAATATAAAAATTATTTTACTATGATATAGTATTGTCTACTTTATTTTCTGTTTCTATCCAACGGATAGTTTGTAGTCGCAATCGTTCTACACACTCTTTAGCATCGTGGAAATGATATAGATACTCTGAAATGGCTCTGAACATCCATGCTACCCCCCAACGAGGAAAGGTAATCTTTGATGTAAAGAAAGGGTATCTGCGATAGTAGAGTTCGCCTGTCTTACGGTCTCGCATGTAATACCAGGACCAACGCAAAACGAATACGGCAAGGACATGTGCCGCGGGAATAACCTCAGATAAAACAGATGAACACAGAATCCCTTCTGCACAGGCATGAATATCTGTGGGATATTTTTTATCGCTAGAATAATAGGGCTGTCCAATTTCTGAGAATAGCGTAGTGTAAAACTGAAATCCTTTTAGTATCCTTTCTTTCAAGGTTTCTGACGGTACTACTTTATAAATTTCATACAAAGACCTTAATACAAAGCCTGTATGATGATTGTCCACTATTTCATATAGGCTTTTCTCTGATGGGTCATTTTCTTCCCCGTATCCATAAGTCCATGCTCCATCCTCCTTTTGTGCTGAAGCAGAAAGTTGAACAGCAGGTTCTGCTATTTCTCTATATTTAACATCATTAAGCACAATAGAGGCACGGTATAAAAATTCTGCGACTAAAAGGTTTGCATTATGCACCTTTCGAGGGTCTCCCTGTAATGCGTAAGCAAAAAATAAGCCATCTGGTTTTATTTCCCATCTGGGTAGAACCTCTGTAAAATATTTTGCAATCTCTGATATTGCTTCATAATACTGCTCTTCTTGTGTCAGTTGATATGCCAGCAGAAAGGCTTGTCCTACAATCGCAGTGACTACACTTATAGGAGTATTGGCTGGAACATGTAGCCCTTTCCCTGTATAGGAGAAAGGGTAGCCCCAACTCCAACCATCAACATAATTGATACGGTGTGCTTTCAACCATTGTAAATAATATTGTGCCTCTTCAAGATGTCCCTGGTCCGGTTCAATCTGGTGCAATCGCAGATATCCCGCTGCCATTAGTGCATAAGCCTTTGGGTTTTCTGTAAATTTTATGCAGAACAGTTTGCGGGATAATAGAGGAAAGAGTTCTGTTATTCCTGATGTAATTTTTCGTAGGGCAGGAATGGTTTGAGTGAGACGGATTATAGAATGTTCTTTTATGTCAAATCGGTCATAACCAAACAGGCTATTTTCTTCTACCCAATTATGTAATTCCTCAATCCATTCCCAGGCGAGGGCAACATCCGGATTATTTGTTTCTTTCATTGTAGTTAACCTTGTTCCTGTGCTATGTTCAGAAGAAACTCCTTTAATTTGGGATAATTTGCTTCAAACGAATATAGTTTTATCACCCTTTGCCGTGCTTTTTTACCCATCTCCTCTCGCAGGTCTGGATTTTTAATTAGAATTTCTAACTTCTCATACCACTCTTCTGGTGTTCTCGCAAAAAAGCCATGAATGCCATCTTCAATTATTTCTGCGTTCATTCCAACAGGGGAAATTACCACGGGTGTTCCCACGCCCATATATTCCAGTGCTTTAAAAGCACATTTTCCGCGAGCACGAGGAGTATCTATTAGTGGCATAAGCCCAATATCAGGTTTTTGGAAATATTCAATCTCTTTTTTAAGAGTCCACGGTTCAAATTCAACATCTACCCCCTCCATAGCATATCCCATTCCATTGGTTGAGACAAGAAGTTTTATTGTGTATGTTTTAGATAATTCTCTCAAAACTTCTGAAAGAGTATTTAAATAGCCAAGATTAGAACTTAAACCTGTCCAACCAATCACAATAGGATTATTATGTTTTGGATACTCTTTTTTGAGGGTATGTTTTTCCATATCAATGCAGGTAGGAACAGTGACTATTTTTTTCATCCCCCATTTTTCTACATGTTCCTTCAAATAACGGTTTCCTACCACAGCACCTGCACAAATTCGACACATCTTAGGTGCCCAATCCCAATCAATAAGATTTAGGAAAGGACTCTCTACAAATGCCGATTTTTCCCAAACGGCGTCATCAATGTCAAAGACTATATGTTTATTGAACAAATGAATTATGTATTCAAACATAGGTGGACCGAATTTGTAGATAGAACCGCGCAGAAAAACAATATCTGCGTTTAATGCATGCCGTAGTTGTAGCCAGCGGCTAAACCATACATAGAGCCAATATATAAGTTTTTTCCATTTTGGCTGATTTTCATGGAAATTTAAATAAAACTCTACTGATGATGGTAGGCAAACAATACATGTATGACCTTCCTGTTCTAATAAGTGAGCAAACTTTTGAACTCGATATCGGATTGCCGCATTTTTTTCAGTGGCATTACCAAAGAAAACGATTTTCATTGTGTTATTCCTCACCGATAACATCTCGCTCAACAATTTCGCCCGGGCGTGTAAAGGTGTAAGGCCACATCTTTCGTCCAGGATATATTGCAGTCAGAATACCTGTATGGACGCCATCTCCTATAATTGCCCCTAATTTTTTCAAGTTTGTGTCAATGAGCACACCGTTAACTACTGAACGGGGGGATAGTCCATCATGACGGACATTTGCCGTAACTGTGCCACAACCTAAATTTACGCCTTCACCAAGGATACTATCCCCCACATAATTCTGGTGAGGTGCAAAAGCATGATTAAATAAGATGGAATTTTTTATCTCTGATGCCTGACCAACCCGACAATCATTGCCAATCGTAGTATAAGGTCTTATCCAGCAATTAGGTCCTATGGTGCAATTTTTCCCAATATAGGCAGGTCCTTCAATAATGCTGCCCGGTCGAACAAGTGTCCCTTCATCAATGAATACCTTACCTTCTACCCACGCACCTGGCATGATTTTCCCTAAAACTTTCGTCTCTGTCATGTAGTCAAGCAAGAAGGCATTTGCTTTAAGTAGGTCCCATGAGTAGCCGATGGGTAGCCAGTAGCCTTTTGCAGGTAAAACCCAAAAGCCCATTTTCTCAGCCATGATTTGTATGGCAGAGGTAATCTCTATCTCACCTCGTTCTGAGAGTGGCGTATTATGAAGTATGGGGAATATCTCTGGTGTAAACAGGTATGCGCCAATGTTAGCAATATTTGAGAATACAATCTTTGGCTTTTCAACAAGCCGTTTTACCTTATTATCCATATCAGTTTCATAAATGCCATACACTTTGGGGTCAGGCACTTCCTTAACAAGAGCCGAAGGACGCTTTTGTTGTGAGAGGTTTTTCAAATCTTCAGGGTCAAATAAGTCATCACCATTCATAGCAATAAATGGACCGTCAACTACATGTTCACATATAAGCACAGCGTGTCCTGTTCCACGCTGTTCTTCCTGTAAAACATAATTTATTTTCCGTCCTTTCCAGTCCTCTCCCAGATGTTGGCGTATCATTTCCTCACGATAACCAACAACAAGCACAAATTCGTCAATGAAAGGACAAAGTGCCTCTAATTGGAGTTCTATGATAGGACGATTTAAGATGGGCAGGAGAGGTTTCGGTCGGGTTACGGTAAGTGGATAGGTTCGTGTGCTTTTCCCAGCACAAAAAATTACTGCTTTCATTTATAAGTTATGCTCCTTTTTATAATAATCTCAAAAGTCATCTAACGAATAGTCGTCATCCAATCCCTGAATTCTGCCTTGAATACATAAAAGCCATGTCCAGCAAAATACAAGAATATCAATACCTGCCAGAGGAATAATTATAAGTGTTTTCAAGATTGCCGTTAAAACAGAAGGTTCTTCAAATATAGGCAATTCCAAAATAAATATAGAAATTAGGATAGAAATGATTATAATTACCCACATCCTAACGGTTTCGCTAAATTGTCTCGTAATAGGTCGAAACACACGAAAGAAAGAATCGTCCTCTGTAAGTTTCTCACCTGAATACATCCAACAAGCCGTTAGCGGCAGGTAAACGATATTAGCAAACAAACTTAATCCTTCTATGAGATAAACCAGGTCAGAATATCCTTTGTCGGCAAATATAGTGGATACACGGTTCAATGTTATCAGTGCAACATTTATCCCGAACCAGAGTAGAAAAAATCGGCGAAGTGCCTCTCTATCGTCTCTACATCTCCATACTGAGGAATCTAAAATAACACCAAGACGCGAAAAAATAATGGCTTGAAGTGCACCTAAAATACCACATAAAATTATTTCCTTTGAAATATCTACAATCGAAAATAGAAAATCATTAGGAAAATTACTTACCGATAGTTCAAGTTTTAAGGTAATAAATTCATAAATTAGAAACAAAACTGTATGCAGGACAATATAGATAGTGGCAAGTAGCGCAACTTTATTTGCATTCTTTTTAACTCGCTCCCATTGCATAATTCTAAGCAATACTCCCTCTTATATAATCATATTTGTTATTCATTCTGTTTGTGTTTTTCTCAAAGTGCTATTAGAAATAGGGATTTGCTGCCTAAATACATATTTTGCGACATGGTCACGGTCTCCATTCGAAACTCCAATAAATGATACAAAGTGTTTGTATTTACACAACATATTATTTAAGTGTATTATACTTCTTTTATTGTTTAATATCATCTTAACTTTTTAGATGTATCTCAATTTGTGATAATTTTAAATATATAATATCTTTTGATTCGTCTAATTTACTAAAATAACAAATAAACTATTTGCCTTTTAAGCGGTATATTATGAAAACGATACTTTTTTTCTTCTCTATATTTACTATCTTTATCCTCTTTTTAACTGTGGTAGTTCCATTTGCTTATGCAGACCGTATTGAATTTTCTAATGGTGATTGTCTCACGGGAGAAATATTGAAACTCAATAAGGATAATCTCATTATTAGCACTACAATCGCTGGGACTCTTACTATAAAGCGTAGTGATATAAAAAGGATAGAAAAAGAAACCCCTGTGAAAGCCTCTTTTTTATCTGGAAAAGTAGTTCAGGGGAAATTAGAGTTTGCAAAGGATAAAGTAACGATTAAAGATAAAGACGAAAAGATTTCCGTTCGATGGGACGAAATAAATGAGATTGTTCCAGTGGAAACAGGTTCTGGAATACAAGATGAATTTACAACGCAGGACAAGATAAAATGGACAGGAAGTGGAAAGGTTCTTGCAACTCTTCAAAAAGGCACTACAGACACTACAAACATGGAAAGTAGTATATCACTATCGGGAAAGAGGAAAAAAGACTTAATTGAGATAGAGTTATTCGGTGCTTATGGTGAGGTTGAAGATGAAATTAATACTCGAAGATACGGTGGTAAAATGCGCTACCAATATTATCCAGAAGAGAAATGGTATGTGTATGCTGATATGAATGCAGAGCGTGATGA
>DAOOVZ010000064.1:0-15010 GCA_035370665.1 Candidatus Hydrogenedens sp. | reverse complement strand
GTTGACCTGGCTTTAGCAGGTTATAATGCCGGTCCTGAAAATGTTAAACAATACAAAGGTATCCCACCTTTTACTGAGACAATCAACTATGTGAGATTAATCAAATCTAAATTGGGACTCAAAACTGATACCAATTATTATGCAAGCAGAATAAATGGGAAAATTACCGTTCCTAAAGGTAGAGTCACCTCTGTTGGAGGGAGCAATGTAAAAAAATATATGGTCTACTTTAAGAGTGGACTTCGCCAACCTGCTGATGATGTGGTTGAACAGACACCTTATTACTATATAAGTTATGGGAATCGAACTTATCCTGTGCGAACAGAATTAGTCCAAAAAATTGAAAAAACAGGTTAGAACCTTTTACTTAATTCCTTAAATTAATTATTATGATAGAAAATGGTATTTTTTCTGAATATGGTCTGAAATCATCTCAACCTTCACCTGTGAACCAAATGATGTCTCAATTTGCACAGGATTTTCGACCAGGAATTGACATTAATCTGGGAGTCGGATATGTAAATGAAGATACGATTCCTTATAATGAATTTGCAGATATTGTTAGAGAACTTGTAAATAAAGAAAATCGCCCATCTAATTTATTGAATTATGGAGGACCAGAAGGCTCAAAGCGACTGATTGATTCCCTTAAAGAGTTTTATAACATACTATATAAAAATGGGAAGACAGGTTTTGTTCCTGATTTTGAGAATAGAGAGGTGGTTATAGGTGTTAGTGGCGCAACCAGTATCTTGACAGGTCTGGCGAATATATTAAAAAAAGGAGTTGTTATTTCAACAGACCCGCTTTACTATATTTTTACCTCAACATTAGAAAGATATAACTTTGAAATAGCACCAATAGAAGAAGATGATGAGGGTCCACGGATTGACATTTTAGAACAGACATTGGAATCTCTCCATAAAGCAGGAAAATATATATCGTGTTGCTATTTTGTCACAGTTAATAATCCCACTTGCGTTGTAGTGTCTAACTATAGAAGAAAGCAAATAGTAGAATGTCTGGAAACATGGGCTAAGAAGATTGATACGAAAATCCCTTTATTTTTTGACCTTGCCTATGAGTGGCTTATACATGATACACAACTACCATATCCAGTATTGCCCTCAATGTTTGATAATTGCGAGTCTGTATATGAGATTGGCACTTTGTCAAAAGTGTTTGCACCTGCCTTGAGAGTGGGATATATTATTAGTCCAAAAAACAGTGCTTTGTTAAAATCGTTAATTCAGTGGAATAGCGATGTAGGTTTTAGTGCTCCGTTGATAACTCAGGAAATTTCTGCAGAATTAATAAGAAAGGTCGGTCTGAAACAATTTGAATTTGTAAATACAGGGTATCGAGAAAGGGGTACTTTGCTTAAAGATAAATTCAATCAAAAGATGGGGCAATATATAGAATCTATAACAGGTGGAAGTGCTGGTTTTTACCTATATTTAACATTAAAAGGGATACCTACTTTTCCAGATTCTGATTTGTTTATGTTATTGTCCAGAAAGTCGGGGATTAAAGATTGGGATTATAATGTAGATAATATAGTAAATAAACGAGTTGTTTATCTACCAGGGATTTACTGCGTCCATCCACAGGGGACACTTTCAGAAGCAGGGAAATACCAATTGAGGGTATCGTATGGATATGAAAATATTGGTGCCTTACTGCAAGCAGTTGACATCTTTGTAAAAGCAATAGGATTAATAAAAAGACAAAAGGTATAATCTACATAAAAAAATGATAAGAATGAACCAGAATTATTAGTTGAACCGATATAAGATTCTCCAAATATTAACCTTGAGGACAGCCCCAGACTTTTATATTCCCATATTTTTAAGTGCGGTGTTACAGTCTTGCTCTCTGATTATTGACATTTTAAATTACAAAATAGAGAATGCAAAAACATACTAAAACCATAGCGGACATGGTGTCTGCCTTTGCGTCCTTTATGGTAAAAAGTCTTGTCAGGCGGTCATGGTCTAGTTATAATGAAAAAACTGATTTGAGCATTGAATTCGTGCTTTGCGGTTTTAAAATTCCCCTCTTGAAAGGGGTGTCCCGCAGAGACGGGGTGTTCCTAACTCTTAGAAATTCATAGGTACTACAAGAACAGGCACTATGCTCGTCTGCACTTGCGGTGTTCCTAACTTAGAGGTTTCCAGCGACTATCTCGTCAGTCTACGCCTGCCACCCCTTCGCGGAAGGGGAATTTTTGTTTTCTCTGATGTAGCGTAGACATTCTTGTCTGTTTCTTTTATTTGTTGTTCAGTGCTTGTTGAACTGCTTTTTTCCAGCCTTCTAATTGAGACTGTCGTTGGTCTTCGCTCCATTGCGGCTCAAATGTTCTGTTTACTTTCCATCGCTTACTTAACTCTTCTTGCTTGTCCCAGAATTTGGTTGCAAGCCCTGCAAGATAAGCCGCTCCTAATGCGGTTGTTTCCAGCGTAGACCCACGAATCACAGGTTTCCCAATTACATTGGCTTGATGTTGTAGCAAAAAGTTATTTGCGGCTGCACCTCCATCTACGCGAAGTTGTGTAATCTTTTTCTGTGAATCTTTTTCCATAGTAAACACAACATCTGCGGACTGGTAAGCGATAGATTCCAGTGCGGCACGGACAATATGTGCCTGTGAAGTGCCCCGTGTAATTCCTGTAATAATCCCTCTGGCGTGCATGTCCCAATACGGGGCACCTAAACCTACAAATGCGGGAACTAAATATACTCCCCCTGTATCGGGGACTGACATGGCTATTACTTCACTTTCCGCAGCAGATTGTATCAGTCTTAATTCATCGCGTAACCATTGCACTACGGCACCACCGACAAAAACACTACCTTCTAATGCATAAGTAACCTTCCCATTAAGTCCCCATGCAATTGTGGTAAGTAGTCCATGCTTTGAAATAGGTGCTTCTTGCCCTGTATTCATAAGAAGGAAGCAACCTGTGCCGTAAGTATTTTTGCACGCACCCTCATTGAAAGCAGTTTGTCCGAACAGAGCAGATTGCTGGTCGCCAATAAGTGCAGCAACGGGAATAGATTTGCCAAGTGCCTCTGTATTGCCATATATATTGCTACTTGGATGAACTTCTGGAAGTATTTCGCGTGGTATTTTTAATGCGTTTAATATTGTATCGTCCCATTCTAATTTATGGATATTAAATAGTAAGGTGCGTGAAGCATTGGTATAGTCAGTTGCGTGAATCCCTGTAAGTTGATAT
Organism: Candidatus Hydrogenedens sp.; assembly: GCA_035370665.1. Lineage (GTDB taxonomy): Bacteria > Hydrogenedentota > Hydrogenedentia > Hydrogenedentales > Hydrogenedentaceae > Hydrogenedens. Next base: position 11,771 of record DAOOVZ010000064.1, on the reverse strand, counting down.
AAAAGCCAACTGTCAATAGTCCCGAATAATATTTCACCCTTTTCTGCACGCTTCCTTAAACCGGAGACATTATCCAGCATCCAGCATATTTTAGTGCCTGAGAAATAAGCGTCCAGAACTAATCCTGTTCGTTTTTGTATCTCTGTTTCAAGCCCTTCTGCACGAAGTTGTTCGCATAAGTTGGCAGTCCTTCTACATTGCCATACAATTGCTGGATGAACAGGTGCTCCGGATGTTTTTTCCCAAAGAACGGTTGTTTCTCGCTGGTTTGTGATACCAATTGCAGCAACTTCATCAGCAGATGCACCACATTTTTTCAGCACTTCCCGTGCTGTTGTTAATTGTGTATTCCAGATTTCATACGGGTCATGTTCTACCCAGCCAGGCCGTGGATAATATTGCTTGAATTCATGCTGACTTGTTGCAACGGCGTTGCCTTCATGGTCAAATAAGATACTGCGTGAACTTGTTGTCCCTTGGTCTAATGCGAGTATATATTTTTTCCCCATAATTATTCCTTTTTCAGTTAATATAAATAGATTAATTAAATTCAAACCTTAGTAATAACATATTATTCTTTTGTTCACTTAGTCAAATTGTAAAGGAAAATGACTCTTTATTTTTTAACAGAAAGGGTTTATTTGTCCGTTTCCTTACTGTGAACAGATAGACTTGATTATGATAAAGTATTATTATTTACATGATTATTAAACTGCAAAGAAAATAAAAAAGTAGATACACAGGCAATGGATAAAATTTCTTTAGTCATCCCAACCTATAAAGAGCGAGAAAACTTACCAGAACTTATTAACCGCATTCAGCGAGTCAGAGATAGCAACAATCTGGATATGGAACTGATTATTGTTGATGATGATAGTCAGGATGGGAGCGAAGAATATGTCCAATCCCTGAGGCTTCCGTGGTGTCGTATTATTGTGCGTAAGGTAGAGAAGGGATTAAGTTCTGCTGTATTAAAAGGATTTGAAGAGGCACAGGGTAATATTTTTATTGTTATGGACGCCGATTTAAGTCATCCACCGGAGAAAATCCCGGAGTTTATTGAGCAAATTCAGGCTGGTGCAGATATGGTCATTGGCTCAAGATATGTCACTGGGGGTAAAACAGATGAAAAATGGGGTATTTTCCGCTGGCTTAATAGTAAGATTGCCACCCTTTTAGCACGCTCATTAACTTCGGTCAAAGACCCTATGAGCGGATTTTTTGCCTTACCAAGAAGCATATATGAACAATCTGCACCCTTAAATCCAACGGGGTATAAAATTGCGTTGGAATTGCTGGTAAAATGTCCCGTTAAAAAGGTTGTTGAAATCCCTATCTACTTTTCTCGGCGGGTTAAGGGTAAAAGCAAATTGACCTTCAAAGAACAAATTGAATATTTAATCCACTTGCGTAGATTATACTTTTTCAAATATGAGAATTTAACCTATTTCTTTCACTTTTCAGTTATTGGTTTTTCCGGGACGCTGGTAAATCTTCTGGTATTGACAGTATTGGTTTTTTTAGGTGTAACGGTTCGGCTATCGGTTGCAGCTGCTATTATTGTTTCCATGCTCTCGAACTTTGTGCTTAATCGCTGGTTTACATTCCCACATGCAGTAAAAAGCCCATGGCTACCCCAATTAATCGGGTTTATTAGTGCCTGTTCTCTGGGTGCTGTGATTAACTATATTACCGTTCTTCTGCTTCTACATTTCTTTCCTTTGCTGGAACACATACCACAAATACCCGCAATTATTGGCATTTTTGCAGGACTAATTTTTAATTTTGTCCTTAGCAAAAATTTTGTATTTCGCAAAAAATAACTTTTTCTACTTTCGCTTTTAAGGTTTTTTAGGTGGTTTAGTTGTTTGTTGCTGTTCAATTCGTGCAATTGCCTGTTGGGCTCTACGGATTTGATTAGGGTCTTTACTTGTCTGGGCTATATATTGATATGTTTGCAAAGCCCTATTTACATCGCCCTGTCTTTGATAGGTTTGAGCAAGTAGTAGTTGCGTAGTTATATTATCAGGCTGGAGTTGGAGCACTTGTTGATATTGTGCTTCTGCTTCGTTATACATACCCATACGCGAATAAAGGCTCCCAAGTGCAACATAAGAACTGACATTCCCCGGTGCAAGTTGTATGGCAGTCTGATACTGGTCAATAGCGGAATTGTAATCATTATTACGCCGATAATAATCTGCCATGGCTAAACGTGCATCGGGAGAATTTGGGTCTAAATTTACCCAGTTTGCAATGGACTGTCCTTCTTCCTGTTTCATTCCCATCTGCCGATATACACTCGAAGCCATTGCATAAGTAGATGCCTTATCGCCATTCATCTGTGCAAACTGCTGTAATTCTCTATTTGCGAGGTCATAGTTTCCCTGTCGCCGATATGCTTCTGCGAGAAAAAAATGAGGTGTCGGGTCTTGTGGGTTGTTACTTGCCCACTGTGCATAAGCGCCAATCTCTCCTTGATAATCCCCTGTCTTTTTATACATATTTGCCATCAATCGTAAAACTTCACGGGAATTAGGGTCTAATTCAAAACCTTTCTGGAGAAGTTCCGATGCTTTTGCATAATCACCCTGGTCTAATGCGGACTTAGCATCATTAAGTAATGATTTCACTTGTGTCTCAATCTGCTGATGTTCCCTATTCTCTTTTTCCAATTTATTTTGTAGTTTATCCTGCTTGTCCTTTCCCTGATTTTTGCTATATTGAGAAGAATCTTTACCTGAACCACGGCTTGAAGAAGAGGATGCAACTCCCCCTGTTTTATCATTACCCTGTCCCCTTTTACCATTAGCAGTGGAAGAATCCGCATCTTTTGAAATGGATTTCATCCAATCTTGCAGAGCGGTTTCAATAGATTTCTCTCTCAGATTTTCAGAAATATTATCATAGTTCAGAGATGGGTCTTCTTCCTCTGCTTCAGGTTGTTTATCGGAACTGTTCGATTCTTCTGTTGAGGATGTTGCCATAGGTTCTGTTTCGGAGCGATTCTTACTTTCATCAGAAATCAATGTTGATGTTGTTTTTAAGTCTGCAATATCGTCTTGTGAAACCTGACCGCTCCAATTAAGGGTAACTATTGCTACAATAACACAAGCAGGTATCAATATCAATAAAAGCAAAGTTTGAACCCTCATTGAATCTTCTCCTCAACTTTAACTTTGTTTATTTACTTTTACGGTATAAGAACAGGGCCAAACACTGGCATTGCCATATTCGCCTCATCAACAATATTACAATATGGGTCATGGCCTCGTCCATACCATAAGAACGCTTGTTCGGGCATTTTTGTTATCCACAAGATAACTGAATTTGGTTCATTTTCAGGCAAAGTGATTTTATAAATTATTGGGGAAACAGGAGAGTCGGGTGTAGAACTAATTGTAAATCCTGAAGGCAATCCTGCTGATTTGAGTTTGCCATTAACATTTGAAAAAGTGACCTTTACCTGCGGACCATAAGCAGAGGTTAATCGTTCTACTTTTTCTGGACGAGGTCCGGATAGAATCTTACCCTTAAACATATCACGCTCTACAAGGTTGGCAAGCCGATAGCCAAGAACTTTATGCCCTTCTGTGCCTACATGAATAAGGTCATCCAGAGCCAAATCTATCCCAGCAACCATTCCGCCAGGAAGTAATTCCTTTTCCAGTTCCAGTTGGTCATTTTGAATTTTGTTCCAATAGGTAGCATCTGAACCTTCTGTAACAAACCTACCAATTTGCACATAGTAGAACGGAAGTTCTGGATTTCCTAAGTCATTGCGAAACGCTGATATAAGTTTGTGCATCCGTTCTTTATAAATTGCTTCTGGTTCTTTTGCAGCATCTGATTCTCCTTGATACCATAAAATTCCACGCACTTTACCGCCAGCCGCCTGAAATTGTTTATACATAGAGCCATACAACGATTCGCCACCTTTATCCTTCAAGGCTGGGTCCCATTGTGCCATAGATGTGCCGCCATGAGCCGATGCAATAAGCCCTATTGGCCGCCCTGTCCTCTTTACTATTTCCAGAGCAAAGGGCAATCCTAATCCTGCACCTTTTCTACCATTGAATTCATTCCTGACTCTTTTCGCCCGTTCTTCCTCGGAAGGTATATTGCCAGAATGAACGGGGTCTGGTGATTCTGAAAGCAAATGTAATGGGTCCTTAGCAATACGCCATTTGTAGCCCATAGAATAAAGATGAACTAATGGACTGGGTTCAGCAGTATTCTCAATATTTCCTACTGCCTGCATGTTAGACTGCCCTGCTAAAATCCAGAGATCACCCACAAGAACATCGTATATTGCGGTGTTCTCCGTGAATTCTCCTGCTTCATTTTTAAGGCGAAGTTCGACGCAATAAGGACCCCCAAGAGGTATGTCTGCAAGGGTTGCCTTCCATTGGCTACCATTAGCAGAACCCACTTCTTTCCATGGCATAATTTCATAGACCATGCCCATTACACGCATTTCAATTGCACCTTTGCCGCTACAAGTCCCACCAATTTCTATTGGAAAATTCTTATCCTCAGGATTTGCCTGCAATACTTGATAATTTGTTAAACCTTTATCTACGGTTAACGAGAACGAAGGAATACATAAAACACTTAGCACAACACTGATAATGGATACACAGATAAAACAACTCTGTTTTTTTACAAAAATGCTACTCATAAAAATAATCTCCTGATGTTGAATAGTTTTTTAATATAATACATAAAAGACAAAGGGAATGAAAAATAAAATTTTGTTATACTTATCTTCTGCTTATTGGCTTTGAAAAATATAACTGAAAATTTAGGGATAGAATATATGGAATTAAGGTATATAAAAGAAATTCTTGAAGAGGTGCAACAAGGGAATTTGAGTATCGAAGAAGCAATAGAAAAATTAAACTTTGTGCCCTATGAAGACCTGAAAGATGCCAGAGTTGACCATCACAGACCTTTAAGGAAAGGTTTCCCCGAAACAATTTTTTGTCCTGGCAAAACGGCTGAGCAGATTATCCGCATAAGTAAATCAATGCTGTCAAAAGAAACAAATGTTCTGGCTACCCGCTGTGATAAGGAAGTCTTCGAGATAGTGAAACGAGAGATACCAGATGCGGAATATCAAGAGTCAGCAAAGGCTTTTACAATAATTTGTAAACCTATACACTACCGGACTGGCTATATCGCAATTGTGTCCGCAGGCACAGGCGATACACCCGTTGCAGAAGAATGTGCCATAACTTGTGAAACCTACGGCTCTCATGTTGAACGAATTTATGATGTCGGCGTTGCCGGGATTCACCGATTGTTTGAGCAACTACCAAAAATTCGGGAGGCAGTTGCAATTATTGTCTGTGCAGGAATGGAAGGGGCTCTGCCAAGTGTAGTTGCAGGTCTGGTCAATAAACCCGTGATTGGTGTTCCAACCAGTATTGGATACGGCACAAATTTCAAAGGAGTTTCGGCTTTGTTGGGAATGTTGAACTCATGTGCGTCAGGACTCGCAGTGGTGAATATTGATAACGGTTTTGGTGCAGCAACTTTCGCCGTAACCATACATCAACTCCTTTCTCCAATTCAGGAGAGTGAATAAATCAATGATAAAGTATGTTTCCTTATCTGATGTGTTTTGAAATTAATATAAAACCTGAAACAACCACAATTTTTAAGGATTATATAGCATGAAGATAGCCTTTTTTGACTGCTCATTTGGGATAAGTGGTGATATGTTGGTAGGTGCTTTTTTAGATATAGGTGTTCCTCTGCATGAATTACAAAGTGCATTGAATAGCCTGCCTCTCAAAGGGTATAAAATCGGACAACAGAAGGTAAAAAAGCATGGCATTCAGGCTACCCAATTTCAGGTAGATATAGAAGCGGAGCATGGGAAACATTTGCACCGTGGACTGGCTGAAATTACAGAACTGATTCAAAATTCATCCTTGCCAGAGGAAGTGAAACAAGGGGCTTTGAACAGTTTCCAGAAACTTGCAGAAGCCGAAGCAGAGGTGCATGGGACAACACCTGATACAATACATTTCCACGAGGTAGGTGCAGTAGACGCAATTATAGATATTGTTAGTGCTCATTGGTGCTGGTGGTATTTGAAGTTACAACAGGGATATACCGCGGCTGTCAATGTAGGTGGTGGAACCGTTTCATGTGCGCATGGGATACTCCCTGTGCCTGCTCCAGCCACAGTCTTATTACTTCGGAATTATACCATTTCCATCGGAACTATAAATACAGAATTGACCACACCAACCGGTGCCGTATTACTTCAATCATTTACAAATCCGAACGAACCTGTTCCCCCGTTTATTCTTGAAAAAATCGGTATGGGCGCAGGCGTAAAAGATATTCCTGATAATGCAAATGTGTTTCGATTACTATTAGGCGAATGTCACTCAGAAGTTACAAATAATACAGAAGAAATTTTCATTATCGAAGCAAACATTGATGACATGAGCAGTGAAAATATTCCCGTAGTGATTAATGAACTGTTAGAAAAAGGTGCTCGTGATGCCTTTGTAACGCCTATCCTTGCTAAAAAGGGGAGACCTGCTTATATCATTACAGCCCTTTGTGAACCTGCTTGGATTCTATCTATTCAAGAAGTATTTTTCACAAAAACAACGACTCTTGGTGTTCGGTATCGGACAGAAAAACGAGTCATACTAAACCGCAAATGGCTGCCTGTTGAGACTCCATGGGGGACCATTAAAGTGAAGATAGGTTATCTTGGTGAGCATGTTTATCAAGTCAGCCCTGAGTTTGAAGATTGTAGCATTTTAGCAAAACAGCATAACTTGCCTCTACATGAAATTTACCTCTATGCACAAAAATCTGCACAAAAAGAATTGAACTCTTCTACTTAAATCATTTCAATTCTATAAAACTTTTTTGGCATAATATTAGTCTTATTTCTTAAAATTGCCTCTTTCCCTAAAACAATAATATAGGAATTTTTATTATGTCAGAACGGATTGCATTATATCCCGGGAGTTTTGACCCACCTACACTGGGGCATTTTGATTTAATACATCGTGCCCATCGTATTTTTGACCGTGTTATTGTTGCCGTTGCCATAAATGAAGCCAAGACTGCTCTATTCACAGTTGAAGAGCGTATGCAAATGTTGAAAGAGGAATTAAATGGCATAGCAGGCATAGAGGTTACAAGTTTCAGTGGCTTATCCGTTGAATTTGCAAAACAATGTGGAGCACAGGCACTTATTCGTGGATTAAGAGTGGTCTCAGACTTTGAATTTGAGTTAAGTCTAGCCATAAACAATCAAAAATTAGACCCCACCATTGATACTGTTTGTCTCATGCCCAGTGAACCCTACCTATTTTTAAGTTCTCGTCAGGTCAAGGAAATAGTATCCTTTGGCGGTAGCGTATCGCATTATGTCTCACCCAAAATAGAACAGAAACTCCGCAACCGCCTCCTCAAAAAGTAAAAGCAAATCTACCTATCCAACAGTGACTTAAAATGTCAGAGGACAGTAGGCTGAATATCGCGAAAAGCATAAAACTCATCATCAGAATAGACCTCAGCAGAAAGTATCTCCTTTCGTGCTATCTTATAGAATAAACAATCCTCTGACATGTATTATCTCCTTCTATAAACCTTTCAATCTCTCAATTTCTCGCTTTATTCCATTAATTAACTATTTTATATAAGTTTCTTATCAATTTCAATCAAATGTTATTTTGGATAAACTAAGTTCTTTCTATCCTGTTCTAATTTTATAAATTTGTTTTTGTAAGAATAATTTGTATCAGTGTCAACTTTGACTAAACCATTTTTTATTAAATGTGCATTGATAAAAGTTTTATTTTTTAGATAAAGATAAACCAGTAGGTTTCCGTCTCTGTCATATTTAGTCATATCATACTTTATGAATACCTTTTGTTTCTTTAGTTTATCATTCAAAAAATTTACTGCTTCATTTATCTTCTCTTTTTTGGTTTTTACTCCAATCAACCTTACTTTTAAATTATTACTTAAAACGACTTCTTCAGGACTAATAATATTTCTTACTGTAAAATATTCTTCTATTGCTGTTTCAGTAGAGGAATCAATCTTTGAACCAAATTTTAATTTCCTGGGGTCAATCTTTTTATCAAATTTTATGGGGTCTTTGAATTGATAAAGCAATTTTGCAATTTCTGAATTCCAGTCTATTTTTAATGGTTCTTGTTTGATAATTTCAAAATCTGCATTATTAATAAGTTCATTTACGCCGATTTTCTCTTTTATTATTGGCAAAAACTTTTCATTTATTTCATAACCAATTGAGTTTCTCCCTAAATTTTTAGCAGCAAGGCATGTAGTCCCACTGCCTAAAAATGGGTCTACCACTGTATCCTCAACAAAACTAAACATCTTGATTAGTCTTTTAGGTAATTCTTCGGGAAACATTGCTAAATGTTCTGTTTGCTTTTCACCATTAAAATTCCAGTGTCCAGAGAAATATTCATTCCACTCTTCTTTGGTAAGTTTCGATTTCTCTTTTAATTCTTTTGAAACCTTTGGTGGATTGCCCGGTTTTTTGAAGATTAGTATAAATTCATAGTCAATTTTTACAATTCCATTTCTCGGATATGGGAAACTGCCCATCACAGTTGCACCGCCGGTAGTATTCATCGTGGTTGCCTTTTGCCAGATAATAGCACCCATATAATCAAAACCTATTGTTTCGCAAAATTTAATTATTTCAGTGCGTATTGGGATAATTTTGTAGCGTCCATAATAGACTGAGCGTGCAAATTGGTCTCCTATGTTTATACATAAGCGACATCCATCATGTAATACTCTGTAGCATTCACTCCACACCAGATTTAAATTATTAATGTAGTTCTCATAAGAATCATTAAACCCAATCTGGCTTTCTATTCCATAATCTTTTAATTGCCAATATGGTGGTGATGTAATAACAAGATGAACCGACTCATCTCCAATTTCTCCCATTCTTCTGGAATCGCCGATTATTATCTTGTGTATTGTAGTCATAAAGTCCCATTAATTCTTTAACACTTCTAATGTTTATTATAAACTGTTTTTAGACTTTAGTTCTGCTAATAAATTTAGGTTCTTCTCTAATTAGGTTGCTAATTCTTGTTTATTCATTTTTTTACCTCATATATAAGCAAATATTGATGCACGATTTTAGGAACTTTTCTGGATTTTGTATTTTTGCATTTGATTCTTATTGTGTAACTTCTTTTTTATAGCAGTTTTTCCTAATGTAGGAACACCCAAACCGTAATATGCTACACTTTCGTTTACCCTTGAAGGAATAGATATTTCAGGTTTTTCAAAAATGGGTAGATACTCATGAGCCAGAAGAAGAAAATTGTATTTTATACTATTGGTATACCAGAATCCTGTGGTTTTGCAGTTATAGCGATACTACAAAAAGACTAATTTGAGATATTTTAATAAATATATATATTAAAAAGAAATATAAATAATCACATATCAACATATTTATCCATTAGTTTTTTTTGTAGAAGTTATATTTCTTGTTTATGCTTTAAGGTTATTTGAAGTAACACCAAAAGTGATAAACTAATCTATAATATAAATGTGTGTAAAGGAGTCAAGAAATGTTGATAATAAAAAGATAAAGAGAAGAATAAATATGAAAGATGGCGAACAACAAACTAATTGGGGTGGCATTTGGACAAAGCAAAAATTAGTAGTATTTGAAAAGTATGTTAATGCTTATTTAACTATTATGATTGCACAGCGGAAAAATTTTAACGGTTGGCCTAGAAGTATTATTTATTTTGATGGTTTTGCTGGCAGTGGCACAAGAGCCACATTTAAGGATACCAGTCAAGATCACATTTCTCTCGAAGATTTGGGCATTCAAGAAGATGAATCTCAATTATATCAAGGTTCAGCAGAAAGGGTTATCCAACTAGAGAAAAAATTTGATGAATATTATTTTGTGGATAAAGATAAGGATGTTTTAGACCTATTAAAAGAAAAATTAAAAGATAGTCGGGATACTTTTAATAGATGTCAGTTTGTATTGAATGATGTAAATGAGGAGTTAAAGAAATTATCTAATAAACTATCGGATAAAAACAAAGTTGCTCTTGTATTATTAGACCCATTTGGAATGCAAATCAAATGGAATAGTATTGAACTATTAAGAGACAAAAGAATTGATATATGGATTTTAGTGCCCACTGGAGTAGCAGTTAATAGACTTTTAGATAAAAAAGGAAAAATAAAAAGCATGAAAGTTCTGGAAGATTTTTTTGGATTAAGCGAAACAGAAATTAGAGAATTTTTTTATAAAAAAGAAAACTTTAGAACTCTATTTGGTGAAGAAGAAATAATTAAGAAAGTTCCACAGTCAATACATCAAATTGCTATACTATATATAAGTAGATTAAAAACTATTTGGAAGTATGTAACGGAAGAGCCTTTGGTTTTGGCGAATACGAAGAATGCCCCTATTTATCATTTTGTTTTTGCTTCTAATAATGAATCTGCTCTAAAAATAGCAAGTCAAATAATCGAGAGTAAAACATGAGACAAACGAAGATAGAATGGACACAAAAGGTCTGGAATCCAGGCATTGGTTGCAACAAGATTTCGGAAGGTTGTAAGAATTGCTATGCAGAAATGTTTGCAAAGCGTTTGCAGGCGATGGGTGTGAGAGATTATAAGGATGGATTTAAATTCAAAATTCTTCCACATCGCCTAAACGAACCCCTAAAAATAAAAAAACCTACAGTATTTTTTGTTAACTCAATGAGTGATTTATTTCACGAAGAAATGCCCTATAAATATCTGGATATGATTTTTGATGTTATAAAGAAGACACCCCAACATATCTATCAGATTTTAACAAAGAGAGATAATCGAATGTTTGAATATTTTCAGGGTAAGACGATAACAGATAATGTGTGGTTAGGTGTAACTGTAGAAAATATTAGGTATGTCTACCGGATAGAAACATTAAAGCACATAAAGCCCAGAATTAGATTTGTATCATTCGAGCCGTTGATTGGTCCAATAGGTGCACTTGATTTAAGTGGTATTCATTGGGCAATTGTAGGGGGAGAAAGTGGAACAAGAGCCAGACCAATCAAACAAGAATGGGTAAAAGAAATCTATATTCAATGTAAGGAACAAGGGATAGCCTTTTTCTTTAAACAATGGGGAACTTATGGAGCAGATGAAGTTAAAAGGAGTAAAAAAGCAAATGGTAGGATATTTCTAAATAAAGAATGGAATGAATATCCGATAGTGGCTTAACAATCTGATACCTCTGAAAATTCAAATTAATCTTATGATTATAAAAAGATATAGGGGAATGAAACGAAATAGGGTAGTAGTTATATAAAGATGTATAAAAGTATTTTGTTTAATTATGATAAGTTAGTCTAATTGAAAGGTAAGATAATGATAAGACGCAGTAATAAGATGGCCAATGCAGATTTGTTTACTAATGGAGCAAATATAGATTTGAAAAGCATATATGGACACAGAGCAAGCAGGTATGTTTATTTTTAAAAGAGGTATTACTATATGGACAATGTAGATATTATTACCTAGATCAAAACAGGTTTCAATTTATATTTTTAGCAATTGCTTATAACTTACGCAGGATAATTACATTAAGCAAGAAAATAGGTATGAATACAGCATAGATAAGGGTATGAGAATTGAAAAATTATAAATATTACACCAAAAAATAGAAAATATAAACATAAGGAGAGTCTATTTCACACACTTTTTGATTCAAA
>DAOOVZ010000063.1:0-15309 GCA_035370665.1 Candidatus Hydrogenedens sp. | reverse complement strand
CACGAGGAAGGGGTAAAGAACCTATTTTTGTGGCAGACCTTCTGGATAAAGACGGTAATATCATCGGCAAAGTTATGGGTTCGCACATGGACGGTGTTGGCACGCAGGTATCGCGTGTCCGCTATTTTGATGAGCCTGACTTGCTTTTCGGATTACAGCAAAATCTTCAGGGTAAGCAACAATCCAATTCTCAAACTTCATCAGACGGATATTAATCATAATTACGCACTTAAAATAGACAAAAATATAGTGATAATTAGTGTATTATCCAAGTATTTCTCGGGCTGAATTAAATAGTTTGGGCACATCAATACGATAAGGGCATTGTTCCATTGCTACCTGTAACTGTTCCATAGAGGTTTTTTCAACATACTCTTTTATATCTTGATAACAATATTTCGCCCATTCTTTATCACCATACCGTTTAGCATATAACATACATCTCCACACATCGGATATATGAAGAGATTCTGTCATCCCCTTTTCACAATGATAATTACATCCCGCACAATATAAATGTTCTGTTTGCTTTGCAATTTCTTTTAACTCTTCCTTTTCGAGTTTTGATAATTTCATTGGTGTAATAGCGGCATAAGCATTTTCGTTTACATGTTGCACATTCCCCATTTGAGACGCAAGTCCATCAATTCGCTCATCTTCCCATACTGCCTTTAATTTCGCTTGAACTTTTGTAAAATTTTTTGATGTCCATGGAACTAATTCTTCTCCATCATCAGGTATACTTCCAAGAGTCTTGATGGCTATCAAACCAATCCCTGCCTTCTTACATGCGTCAATGGCACGATTGAGGTTATCCTTACCCATTTCCCGAAAATTATACTTAAATATAATCACATCAATAGCACCACTCAATTCACAGGCTTTCAACATAAATTGATAAGCATTCCTATCATGAACACTAAATCCAAAGTAGCGAGTCTTCCCATCCTTTTTCAGTTTTTCTCCCATGTCAAGAAACTCTTTGCCCAATAATCGTTCATTTTTAATGTCGTGCATATAAAAAATATCGAGGTAGTCTGTTTCTAACTCACTTAAAGAAGTATCTAACCTTTTCATAACATCTTCTGGTGTAGCATTTCCAAAAATGTGTAATTTTGAACCGATAATTAATTTCTTCCTATCACCTATTTGCTTTATAAACGGTGCTATCGTCTTATGTGATTGCCCTTCCGCATACGACTGTGCCGTGTCCAGATGATTTACACCTAATTCATACGCTCGATGTAGTCTGCGGTCATAGGTAGGATCCAAATTCTGGCAACAACCCATAATAAGTATGGGCGTCTCAATATCTGTTTTACCCAATTTTCTCGTTGGCACTTTGGCACCAGGTGGAATCTTCCATGTTTCCTTTTCATTATTTGCTTCATCTGCTATAGACAAACCCAGCAACAGATTCGCAGCCACAACTGTTTTAAGTGTTTTCTCAATAAAATCTCTACGCTTCATTTCTTTATCCTTTTATTGAAATTTAATTTATGATACACTCTAACTTTATCAAAATACTAATGAACAATGCCAAAATTTTTTAAAATACCTAAACATGAAGTTTATATAACTAAATGCGGGTTGTTATAATCTAACATTTATGAATTTAGAATTTTCTAATTATTTTAAATATATTTGGGGTTTCGAATCGTGTTTGAGCAAAAATATATAGCCCTTATCTTATTTTGCCTGGCATATTTTCTGTTTTTTGTCTTTCCAGCACGCAGAAGCGTAGTTGCCTGTATTGCTTCTCTTTTTGTAATTCTATCTGGCATGATGTCCGTTTCAGAGACATTCTGGAATATTAATTGGAATGTCATGGGCATTTTTGTCGGCATGCTCTTTCTCGCAGACCTTTTTATCGAAAGTCGTTGCCCTGCCTTTTTAGCAACTTATCTCATCCGCGGTAAAATAAGTACCTCGGTTGCACTATTAATAATCTGTGCTCTGACTTCATTTATATCTGCTTTTGTGGAAAATGTGGCTACGGTTCTTATTATCGCCCCGATATGTCTTGAACTAACAAAACGACTAAAAATTGACCCAAGAGAAATAATCATTGCCGTGGCTATATCAAGTAATCTTCAAGGAACGGCTACATTAATTGGTGACCCACCAAGCATGCTTCTGGCTGGCTATGCTAATTTTAATTTCATGGATTTCTTTTTCCATCAGGGGAAACCGGGTGTATTTTTTGCAATACAAGTAGGTGCTATTACATCTCTAACTTATCTTTACTTCGTGTTCAGGAAATATAAAAGTGAAGAAGAAGTCCCTTTAGAACCTATAAAGACATGGGTTCCAACCTTCTTCCTTATCTTTCTGATTATTTCTCTCGCCCTCTCCTCTTTCTTTGAAGAAACCTTATTTACTTCTGCTGGTTTTATTTGCATGGTAATAGCACTTGTTGGTTTAACCTGGGCAAAATTATCACACAATATTTCCATAGTAAAATCTACAAAAAAATTAGATTGGGACACTACCATATTTTTGACAGGTGTTTTTATCTTAGTAAGTACATTAAATAAATTTGGCTGGACAAATGACATAGCCGAAGCAATTCATGCATACATTGGAGATAGTCGTGTTACTATCTACATTGCATTAATAATTATCTCTATTATTTTATCTGGCTTCATTGATAATGTCCCTTACCTTGCTGCAATGCTGCCTGTAACGACTATTCTTGCGGAAAAGGGCGGTGGAGACCCAACCTTGTTTTACTTCGGACTACTCATGGGCTCATGTCTTGGAGGAAATATGACTCCGATTGGTGCATCTGCAAATATCGTAGGAACAGGACTGTTAAAAAAAGCAGGTTATCCTGTCTCATTTCTACAATGGACAAAAATTGCAGCGCCATTTACCTTTATCGCAGTTGTTCCTGCCTCGATTTTTGCCCTGCTAATTTGGCTATAATAGTATTAAAAACTTAATGAGGAGTTTTGGCTATGTCTTTTATTCTATTTCTTGTTTCTCAATGTATAATTCTTCAGAGTTCTCCTATTCTAACAACCGACGATTTTGTTGAAGCAGTCCAAAAAGAAGGGGGGACTGTTAATTATGTATTTACAGATGACAGACCCTTTAACGAATGCCATGCTTCAACCCTTGTGGAGACTGCGGATGGTAAAATTCTCTGTGCCTGGTTTGGAGGAACGGAAGAAAAAAATCCTGATGTTGCTATATGGCTTTCTCAATGGAACAATGAGGTTTGGTCAGCACCCATAAAGGTAGCCAAAGTTCGCGAAGAGGCGCATTGGAATCCTGTGCTATTCAAGGACCAGGATAATATTGTTTATTTATTTTTCAAGGTAGGGAAAGATGTCCCTGTATGGTCAACATATTGGATGAAATCAACTGATAACGGAAATACCTGGTCTGAACCCGTAGAATTAGTCCCTGGAGACATTGGTGGAAGGGGTCCTGTAAAAAATAAACCTATTGTCCTTACTGACGGTGCCTGGCTTGCACCTGCATCAACCGAAACCAAGGTATGGCGATGTTTTGCCGATAGAACCACTGATAAAGGGAAAACATGGATACGGAGTGAAGACTGGGATATGAAATCATCAGGTATCCGTGGCAAAGGTGTAATTCAGCCTACTTTTTGGGAATCTTCGCCTAACCATGTTCACGCTCTTATGCGTTCAACAGGTGGTTGTATCGCTCGTTGCGATTCCGAAGATGGAGGGAAAACCTGGAATAAAGTATATAAAACAAAACTTCCTAATAATAATAGTGGTATAGACCTTGTAAAAAATGTAGATGGTATTTTATGGTTGGTTTATAACCCTGTTTCTATAAACAGAGGACCTCGGAACCCATTAACACTTGCCTTCTCCAAAGATAATGGAGATACATGGACACAACTGGCTCATCTTGAAAATGACCCAATTATTACTCATGAATATTCTTATCCTTCAATAATTACAACTCAAAAGGGTATTGCTATTTCTTATACATGGCGTCGTAATCGAATAAAATTTTTGAATATCCCCAACATAAACAAGTTGTCCGATAACGGTCCTGAATTTCCTGCACGAATAAAATTCTGCGAAATACCTACCACAGTATTAGAAAGATATACGACAGAAGACAATTCACCGATACAAAAAATTAAGAATAATAGATAGATATAATAACTTTCCTGCACGCTGGATATTGCAGAGACACAGATGTCTTACACTAACCATCTATTTATAGTCATATAGGTCTTATATGTCCTATATGTCCTATATGTCCTATATGTCCTATATGTCCTATATGTCCTATATGACTTATTTAATCTGTTTTAATCCTTTAATTAGAAGCGGCAATTATAGAAACCATATTTGCAAGACTTGATATAATGGGTTCTGTTCCGGGAATTATGTCATCATTCAAATTGGTATCTGGTATATATCTGATGAACTCTACATGTCCATCCATATATAACACATTGCAGCCACCGGGTATATGGTTAAACAAATCTGAGGCTACTCCACCTGCTGAGAAGGTGTCTATCATAATCCAGACAGAACTTTGAGCAATATTCCCTGAACCGGGGTTATTTATATCTGTAATCAGAAATCGTTCAATACCTTCTCGTAAGCGGTAAACTGTATTTCCTCCACCATTTCCATAACCTGCCCATTGGTCAGGCATTTTCGCATCCTGCTCAAAAATCCTCATTGCTCCTGTCATGTCTGAGCCTCCAATAAAGTTGCCTATAATAGTGGCTGCATTTGAGTTGTTTTCCCATAAACCTTCTATTGCACCTGCTACCTGAATAGGCACAAGTTGCGCCTGGTCAAAACTCCCTCCAAACATTCCTAAAATCATACCAATTAATCCAAATTGGCTACATGGAGCAGAACGCTTTAGGTTGTCAAATACCCAGCCTAAATAGGCATAACTTTCATCTATATCCTGAGACCTTCTAACCAAATCACCATTGGCATTTTCAATTTTTGTTCGTGCTTTTGAGGCATCTGGGTCTGATGGACATATAATAATATATGGGTCAGTCAGATATTCAGGGAAAATAAGACTGACCTGAGGTCCTGCCGCCATAGCGTCATCATACCCACCAGGTTCTTCAGGGTCAGGCTTAAAAGTTTGCATTGGCGGATACCTTTCTCCCTTAGATTCACCTGAATACATCTTAAAGACTAATCCAAATTGCTTTAAGTTATTCTGACAACTTGACCGCCTCGCCGCTTCGCGGGCTCGTGCTAACGCAGGCAATAAAATTGCCGCAAGTATGCCAATGATAGCAATTACTACCAGCAGTTCGATGAGAGTAAAACCTTCTTTGTTCATAAAACACTCCTTAAACTTTAATATTAATGAATAATTATAATAAATATAAATAGTAAAATCAATGTTTATGGAAAATATAGGATTTAAAATTATTAATTATAGAGAATACAAAGAAATAACGAGGAAAACATTATTATCTCTGGGATTAAAAAACAAAAATAGTAATAACTTGAAATTATAAAAGCGAATCACTTTTAATAATTTTTAATTACAAATTATTTTTGAATTAATAAATTATTACACTGAACTGAAATTTTATTTTTCAGATGTTTAATATTTTTATTTCTGAAACAAGTATTTTCTATATTTAGTCCTAATATAATATAGCATAAGAAAGGTATAACAATGAATAGAATTATAAAAGTAATTGTCATTTTCTTCGTTTTATTTAATTCAATTGTTTTTTCTTCTAATTTTCTCTTTGCTGAGCCTATTTTTAAGGCAGGATTTGTTGTTAGGGATATTACACCGCCCAGCGGTATTCCTATGTGGGGCTACGGAGCGAGGCACGATTATCCCGCTGAGGGTGTAAAATATCCATTATTTTTCAAAGTTGTTGTCTTTGATGATGGAACAAATCGCCTTGCTATTGGTGGATTGGATTTGGGTCGTTCACCTACCCAAAAGTCTATGGAACGAATATTAGAACGGGTAAAAACACAATGTCAGGTATCTGGACTTATGCTTGTCGGTTCACATACACATCACGGACCTGTTCTTGAACTAATTGATGAACCAGATTGTGGGAAAGGTAAATTTAACGCTGCTATTCAATATGTCTCAGACCTTGAAAATAAAATTTGTGAAGCCATCTCTGAAGCATGTAGCAAACTTACACCTGCAAAAATTGGTTGGATAAGCGAACAAACAGACTTAAATCGAAATCGCACCTCTAAAAAAGAGCCGAAGGTTCGTGACCCTGAACTTACATTAATCAGGATAGATACAGTAGATAATCAACCAATTGCAGCCGTTATAAACTTTTCTGCTCATGCCGTTTTGGATAATATACTTGACCGCAAATGGAGTCCAGATTGGCCTGGAATTATGCAGAAAAGATTTGAGGAACTTACAAATGTTCCCTGTATCTTTCTTCAAGGTTCTACGGGTGATATGTCTCCAAATACCAATGAACAACGAAAGGGAATGATAAACTTTGGAAATGCAATTGGCGAATATGCCGCAGGTTTATATAAAAAAACTTCCACTCATGTTCCTGCTCAACCACAGATACAATACAAATCGGAACGATTTTCATATCCGGCACGAATGGACAGTTCTAATCCAATGGTTATTGCTGTATATAAACAGGGATTTTTCCCTGAATTTGTTAACGCACTATTAAAAGAATATTCTAATAACACTATACCTGTAACATTAACCACTACTCTTATCAATAAAGAATTAGCAATAGTAGGTGGTTCTGGTGAATTTTTTTCTGGACTTGCCCTTCGATTAAAGGCAAATTCACCTGCTAAAAAAACGATTTTTGTAGGCTATTGCAATGGTCATTCTCTTTACATTCCCACAGTAGAAGCAGTAGAAGAAGGGGGATATGGAGCAGACCCAATGTTTGCATGGGTTCCACCGGGAACGGGAGAAACACTTATTGACAAAGCCTGCTCAAATATTAAAGAAATGTTAGAAAAATAAAATAAAAAACCCCTTGCACATTTTTATAATGGCAAGAGGTTTCTTTTATCTTCTCAGTTTCTACTCTTGTGCTTCCTTAAATTGATTAATAATAGCAGTTAAAGTCTGTTTTGCATCTCCAAAAATCATGCGGGTATTTTCTTTGAAAAACAGCGGATTTTCAACACCTGAGAATCCTGATGCAAGTGAGCGTTTTAACACAAAACAGGTTTTTGCATAATCGGAATTTATAATTGGCATACCATAAATTGCACTGTTTGGGTCTTCCCTTGCGGCAGGATTCACAACATCGTTTGCACCTACCACTATACAGACATCAACTGTATCTATAATTGGATTAATATCATCCATTTCTAATAATTTATCATAAGGGACATTAGCCTCAGCAAGTAATACATTCATGTGTCCGGGCATACGACCTGCAACTGGATGAATTGCAAACTTTACTTCTGTGCCATTTTTCTCTAATAAATCGGCAAGTTCTTTTACTACATGCTGAGCCTGTGCTACTGCCATACC
The DNA here is from genome assembly GCA_035370665.1 of Candidatus Hydrogenedens sp. Lineage (GTDB taxonomy): Bacteria > Hydrogenedentota > Hydrogenedentia > Hydrogenedentales > Hydrogenedentaceae > Hydrogenedens. The sequence goes on along the minus strand of DAOOVZ010000063.1, from coordinate 7,824 downwards.
ATAACCCGGAACAAATACTACGGAACGAGCCGCTTCTAAAACATAATACGCATCTTCAGGTGTTAAAGATTTTACTTCCCCTTTTACCGCAGAACTAATTGCCCCCTCAGATGAGCCAAAACCACTAAACAAAACATTGGTAAGAGAACGGTTCATTGCTTTGCACATAATTGCAGTCAAGATAATGCCACTGGCACCTACTAACGAGCCTGCCACAATCAATACTGTGTTATTCAATACAAAGCCGGAGGCACATCCCGCCATACCTGAATAACTATTCAGCAAACATATAACCACAGGCATATCGGCACCACCAATAGGAATCGTCACTAAAACTCCAAGTATATATGCAAGAATTATGAGAAGGATAACCGCTGGATACATAAGACTACCGTTTGGACTCACAAAGAAAAGGATACCAATTAAAATTGATAACCCCAATACAATTGCATTAACTATTTGTTGCCCTTTAAATAAAATAGGCTTCCCCCGCATCTTCTCCTCCAATTTTGCAAAAGCAATCATACTGCCCGAGAAAGTAACCCCACCGATTAACATAGCAAGAAAAGTAGCGAGTATAAGAACGATGTTTTCAAGGGTATAAGCACCGTAGCCTGCCCCTGTGTAATTTACATGAAAATCAGACCAGCCAACAAGCATACTCGCAAGACCACCTGTTCCATTAAAAAACGCAACAAAACCCGGCATAGAAGTCATAGGAACTCTAATAGCAGCAATAGAACCTATAACTGTTCCAATTAGTCCACCAATAATTATCCACTCATACGACTTTATAACGGGGTTAAAAAGTGTAACGGCTATGGCAAGAGCCATACCAAAACCAGATATGATGTTTCCTTTTATAGCAGTTGTTGGCTTACTCAACATTTTTAAACCATAAATAAATGTAACTGCTGACACCATATATGCAATTTCAATTAATATCTTAATTGTCTCGTTCACTGTTATTTCCTTTCTTTCCCTTTGAACATTCTTAGCATTCTATCTGTTACAAGATAACCACCTGCGACATTTATCATGGCACAAATCATTGCAATAACACCGATAATGATAAGCAAAAGCGAGTCTCTTCCCTGACCTGCTGCAAGGCATGCCCCTACTACTGTGATTCCAGATATGGCATTTGAACCTGACATCAGTGGTGTATGAAGTTGTGAAGGAACTTTTGATATTAACTCTACACCAAGAAACACGGCTATCAAAAAGGTAAATAAGAGTAATGTCAACGGATTTAACGCCCTACTGCTTGTTCCAGGTTGTCCCTGAGAATCACTTGTAACCGGTGTTACAACGGCAGGAACCATAGAAGTTGAAACTTCGCTACCTGCTGTCTCCTGTGCATTAACTTTAGAAAAACTACCCAGCAATAATAATAGAGGGATAAATAAAAATATTAACAAACTCATCCATCCCATCAAAGGAATTTGAAATACTTTGTTTAATTTTTTCTTCATTGTACGCTCCTTGCCTTTTGAATTAGTTCATTTCTGAGTTTACCTTCGTAAATAATCAAACAACCCTTTAATATTTCATCGTCTAAATTGTAATTAAAAGACTTGGTTTCCTTATTCCAGAAATGTTCAACAAGATTACCCAGATTTGCTGAATACATTTGACTTGCATGAACAGCAACGCGAGCAGGAAAATTTTCTGCTCCAATTATAATCACATTGTCAATAATCACTTCTTCTCCCGGTTTAGAACCTTCAACATTCCCACCTGTCTCCGCAGCAAGGTCAATAATCACACTACCGGGTCTCATTGCCTTTATCATATCATTTGTAACTAACAGAGGTGCTTTCTTCCCAAAAACCTGAGCAGTAGTAATTACTACATCCGATTGTGCTATGGCTTTCTTCATTCCTTCCCTTTGTTTCTGTTTCTGTTCCTCTGTCAATTCTAAGGCGTAACCATCTTTCGTTTGACCTGTGGAACCTATATCTATCTTTACAAATTTTGCGCCTAACGATAATACCTGCTCCTCTACAACAGGCCTTGTATCAAAGGCTTCCACTCTCGCACCTAATCTTTTTGCTGTAGCAATTGCCTGAAGTCCTGCTACACCACAACCTATAATAAAGGCACGAATAGGTTTCAATGTGCCTGCGGGTGTCATCATCATAGGAAATACCATTGGCAATCTATTTGCAGCAACAATGACTGAAACATACCCGGCAAGATTGGCTTGCGAACTTAATGCGTCCATCTTTTGTGCCAAAGTGGTTCGCGGTATCATCTCCATAGATATTGCATTTATCTCATACTTAATAAACTCATCTTGAATAGCAAAATCAAAAAATGGCTCTAAATGACTTATATGTAAAGAGCCTTTCTTCATCAGTTTAACTTCTTCAATAGGTGGCTTTCTTAGCCGTAAAACAATGTCAGCATTCTTAAAACCTTCCTCTCGAGGCATGACTTTTGCACCTGCTTCCAAATATTGGACATCTGAATAACCACAACTCCATCCCATTCCCGGCTCTATGCACACTTCCACACCTAATTTTACTAACTTCTTTACGGTGTCAGGAACAATAGGCACGCGGGTCTCTTTTGGGTAAGTCTCTTTTGGAATAAAAATCATAAAAAAAACCTTCTCTGAAAATTAACTAACTTGAATTTTTAATCTAACTAAAAAACAATAGAAAATAATTTCATAGTATAAGGAAATATAATTAAATACTTCAAATGAAGACAATTTGTTTTTTAATTATAATTTTAATAATTTTTTACTTGACAAACTACTATATATTGTGCTACTATATGTTTGGTGTTTGGGGATTGCAACATACCGATTCCTCAGACCAGCCCAAAACTTTCTATTTGAATACACTTTCCTCTTGCGCCTACAGAGCAATTTCTCAGACACCCCCCGCTATTGGGCGGCAGGGTATGCCCAAAGCCTGCCGCCTCTCTTCTTATATGTTATTTTTTATTTATTTCTCTCATGATTTATAATTAAAATATTGTAAAAAATTAACTTGTGTTTATAATTATGTTTATTACCCCACCAAAAGGCTATATGCTACAAGAAAATAACAATGTCTTCATACTGCTAAGAGAAGACCTTCCTGCTGAATTTGTAGATATTTCATTAAACATTATTAAAAATAGTGTATCTGAACAACTCACTTTATTAAATCATGGAAGAAGTGGCGTTTTTTTATTTCATTCAAAAGAAAATATACAAGCACTATTTAAACTTTACACACATGGAGGCAATTTTAGTAATTTTTTCTCTAAATTTTACTTCATGACAAATCGCTTTCTACATGAATATTATTTATATATAGACAAATTAAGAAACAATATTCCTGTTCCTGATTATTTAGGTGGATTCTGGATAAAAAAGTATGGTTTATATAAATGTGGAATTATTACAAAATACATTCCGTATGCAATTACTCTTGAAGAATTCTTAAATTCCGACTCTTTTCTGTTATCAAAAAAGCAGGAAATACTTAATCAATGTGGGTCAGTTATAAAAAAAATGCATGATATCGGAATTTTACATAATGATTTACAATTGAGAAATATTCTTATTGATACAGATTCGAATTCCATTTTCCTGATTGATTTTGACAAAGCAAAATTTAAAACAAATCTAAACAATTTTTACCGTTCTCAAAATCTTTTAAGATTAAAACGCTCATTTATCAAAAGAGACATTGACTTGAATCTTTTTAATCTTCTTTTATCAGGATATGGAATTTCTAATCTCTCTATTTTTGCACGACTATTTGCTTACCCGCACTTAAAATGGGTTAAATTAAAAAAGTATCTGTCATTAACTCAAACCCCGAAATCGGTCTAATTTATAATGGAATACACAAGAGGAAAGTTTTACCAGATATGGTCTAATATACAAAACTTCAATTTTGAGAATCTATATTCTGATATATACATAAACGGCAAGAAAATAAAAGAAACCGACAAAACCGCATCTATTCAACTTGACAAATATTTTATAAAAGAAACAAAATATAATCCTTTTGAAGGCATATTTAGGCATTTGTTTTTATCAAATAGATGTAGAAATATATGGTATATGAGTAATTATTTAATAATGGAATAGCAACACCTAAACCTATTGCTTATGTTGAAATATTCCTTTACTCTATACCCTATAAACATTTCTTTATATCTGAATTTTTATATAATACTTGTAATATAGAGGTCTTTATCAAAAAAAATATTTACAAAGAAAAAGGTATATTTCTTTCTAATTTTTTCAACACATTTAGCAAAATGGTTCTTTCCCTCTGGGAAAAAGGTATATATCACAAAGATTTGTCAGGTAAAAATTTGTTAACTATAGATGGGCAGGAAATTTATTTGGTGGATTTAGATTCAGCTGTAATAAAAAAGCATTTTGATATACAATATAAGATTAGAAATCTTGTCCAGATTTATGATTCATTTTGTGATTTTCTTGAGGAAGATATTCTAAAAAACTTTGTTTCTTTTGTTCTACCAGAACTAGCTAATAATGACCTTAATTCTGTTTATCACAAAATACAACTTCTTCAAAAAGAAAGAAGAAAACAGCATATTAACAATTTAAAAAACGAATAAAAAAGGTTTTATAGTAGAGTTATGGATAATCAATTAGACAGCGAAATTACCCAACTCAATTGGCTGGATGAAGACATCCGTAAATATATCCAATCTATATACCGTGTCCAGCATTTTTATTCGAACTTAACAGATATAGAACAATTGATAACTGTTATCACTGAAGAATGCAAAAATGCTTGCAATTCAGAAGCAGGTTCGTTATTGCTTTATGATGACAAAAAGAAAGAACTATCTTTTCAAGTAACATTAGGTCCTGTTGGTTCTGAAATTGTAAAAAAGGAAATTCGTTTGCCTATAAACTGTGGCATTGCAGGCGAGGTAGCAAGGACAAAGAAGCCAATTATCGTCAACGATGTAAAGAATGACCCTCATTTCTTTGCTGGTGTGGATTCGGCTACCCAGTTCTCCACAAGGAACATCCTTGCAGTCCCAATGATTGACCGTCAGCGATTGATTGGCGTGATTGAAATGGTTAATAAAATTGAAAGTGATTCGTTTTCTCATGAAGACCTCCGCTTCCTTGAAATTCTCGCATCCTGGGCTGCATCTGCTGTTGTTACCTCCCAATTGATACAAGAAAAACTTCAAGCAGAACGGTTTGCGACCATCGGTTATACCATAACTGCTCTGGCTCATCATTTAAAAAATATATTAACAGGAATGTTAACCAGCACTGAACTTATCGAAAAGGCGTTAAATCAAAAAAATTATCCAGTCGTTCACAAATCATGGCCCATCCTGAAAAGGACTTCTCTTTATATATTTGAATTCGTTCAAGATTTGCTAATGTTCTCAAAACCGCGTGTCCCGCAGAAAAAATATTGTAATCTCAAAGATATAATAGAAGAGGCTTCTGAATTTTTCTCTGACCTATTCTCAAGTCGAGAAATAAAATTGAAAGTAGATATATCAAAAGTTAAAGGAAAAGTTTTCCTCGACCCTAATGGCATACTCCATTGCTTGACCAACCTGATATTAAATGCAGGTGAAGTCGTTCCTGAAAAAACAGGGATTATTAAAATTACAGGTGAACTATCAAAAAACAACGAATTAATCATTACTGTATCCGATAATGGCAAAGGTATTCCAACTGAGCAACTTAACAATTTGTTTGAACCTTTTTTTACTACCAAAGGCTACAAAGGCACAGGCCTGGGTCTATCCGTTACAAAAAAAATTATAGAAGAGCATGGCGGTAAAATTCTTGTAACAAGTAAAGTAAACTCAGGAACCCAGTTTAAATTTATAATTCCACAAACAACAATAGAAATCAAGGGAAAGGAGTAAGATGAAACAATTCAAAGAAATTGAATCTGTTGGATGGATTTTTTGGGCTGTTTCCAGTTGTTTATTACTTATACCATGTTATTTTTTATCTGGATTTCTTGTTTACGAATATTCTATGGGAGTTCGTATCGGTTTGACAATTGCAGAATCTGCCATTGTCGGTGCAATCTTTGCATGGGCTGTAAACGAAATACTTTATAGGCGAAAACTCGCAAAATACAAAGAAACAAGAAAGAAAATAAGGAAAAAGAAACGAAAAAACAACTAAAATTTATTTTAATGGTTAATTATATAGGAGAAAAATAATTGAATCTACTTGATTTACTTGACTATGTGGATAAAAATCCAGAGGATTACGAGAAAAGATGGAGTCTGGCAAAAAAACTCTATCAGAATAAAGACTATACATTAGCATTGGAACATCTTACTGTCCTTAAAAATGAATGGGAACCCTATGTAAATGTTTATCGCTTTATTTCAGCCACATTGTATCGGCTTGGTAAATATGATGAAGCCATCGAAGAATTAAAAAAAGCAATAAAAATCTGGGAGAAAGAACCCGGCTTATATGAACAATTGGGAAGAGTGCTTATAACAGTAGGAAAATACGAGGAAGCAAAAGAGGTCTATGAGAAACTAATCAAAATTTGTCCAGAGCACAGATGGGCTCCCCTCGCTGTTGAAAAACTCAAAAAATTCCTAGACAAAAAAACTGTAAAAAAGACACCTTTCCCTTTCACATTCAATTCGGATTTCGACTTATTGCCCGAAACAGTATGTAGACGATGTGGTGCAGAAAATCAAGGAGATAATGACCGCTGCTGGAGATGTTCTGAACCACTTGATTTTAACGCAGGTCAACCTGCTTCCACCACTGTCGAATTGCAACAAAACTTACTCGTTATATTAACCCCAGAAATCATAACAATTTTTCTTGGATTAATTACAATTGCTTCTTTAGCCATAGATATTTTCATGTCATTGCAATTTTGGTTTACCTCTTCTCAATCGCCACATATAAGTTTAACCTTTTGGGATATTTATTGCAATGAACTATTTCCATCTCGTGTTATCACAGGTATTGTATTTCTAATTCTTTCCCCAATAATTCTAAAATTAGGATTAAATATCATAGGTATAAGAGAAAAAATACCACCAAACCTTATTATATTAGTTGGATTACTTATTCCTGCACTTATATTCCTATTTTCCTGGCTCCCAAAATCTCTTATTATCTGGGGTTTAACTTTTATTCCCTTTATATCCTTCCTAATCATATTTGGAACTTTTGGCATTTCCATTCTAAAAACATTAAACCTTTGCCTCTTTCATCTCTTGGTTCTATTATTATTGGCTGTGATTTCTTTTTCAGCAGTTGAGTCATACATTCTAAATATTTTCATAAACCCATTTACTCAAATCCCCACTACTGTCAGATTTTTTAGAGACCAACATCCTCCTCATACTATTGAATTAAAAAGTCCTGATGGTTCCTCACTAATTCATAATATAAATTTCAAAAGCACTGGTTCTTACTGGTTAGACATGAGAACAAAAAAAATAAAGTTAGAACTCTTTTTAGATTCTGTGGATACATTTACTGTCGAAGTTAATAAAGGCGAAACGAAACCTATTATATATAACAAATTCCACGCTGACAAATGGGAAACACCTTGCCTTATCAATACGAATGAAACCTTCACAATAAAAATATTCACAGAAAACCATACCCCCTTTACCGCTCTAATAAAAAGCCTCTACATTATCACGATATTATGATTATTTTATTACTGATTATTGAAAGAAAATCATTTGTAATAAGATTGGATTTGCTGAAGTAACAAAGATACATGCTGGATGGCAATTTTTTATATGCCTTATTTGACATATTTGTCTTATTTGTCATGTCATATATGTCCTATTTTTCAGGCAAACGAT
>DAOOVZ010000062.1:14737-15388 GCA_035370665.1 Candidatus Hydrogenedens sp. | reverse complement strand
ACTGACCCTTGCGAATGGGTAGAACTGGCTATTAGTGGATTTAACGAATTAGACCAGGATGGGAATGGAGTAATTACAAGAGATGAATTAAACTTTCCAATAATCATGATTTATCCTCCAATTGTTGATTTCGATGCACTTTTCCAGGCATTTGATTTAGATGAAAATGGTTCAGTTACGATGGCGGAATTAGAGGCATGGAAGGATATGTGTGCAAATAGTAACGAAAATGATGAATGTCCATTGCCAATAGATGCACGCTCTATTTTAAATGTGTTGTATCCGTATATAGATTTTGATGGCAATGGTATTATTACAAAAGATGAGGTTTTACTCATATATCCAGCAGTAGAAGAAGATGTATTATCTCAATATCACTTAACATTAGACCAGGTAATTATGATTTTAGATAGGAATCATGACAGCGGGATATCAATAGATGAGTTAATATCTATGATTGAACTATCTGGTTATGATTTAGATAATGTTTTGGGGATAATTGACCATAATGGCGATAGCATGATTAGTTACGAGGAAGTATCGGATTATGTGAGTGATGATATTTTTGCCTATCTGGATGTCAATGGTAATGGGTTAATAGATTGTAATGACTTGAATACAATAACAATACCACCTATTGATTGGGAAGGT
>DAOOVZ010000062.1:0-14637 GCA_035370665.1 Candidatus Hydrogenedens sp. | reverse complement strand
GAGATTGATATTGACCCATGCTGGATTGCACCGATAGTGCTCCAATACTTTGATTCTCTTGACCAGAATGATGATGGAAAGATAACTCTGGACGAGGTAACTGGACCAGTTATTATGATTTACCCACTGCCCATAGACCCTGCTGTTATTCCAGATTTGTTTGCAAAGTTTGATTTAGATTCAGATGGTGCAGTTACAAAAGAGGAAATACAAACTGTAATTGATTCTTGTCCACAAACTCCTATCGAAGGTGAGCCATTACCTATTGAAGGTGAGATTGATATTGACCCATGCTGGATTGCACCGATAGTGCTCCAATACTTTGATTTAATTGACCAAAATAGTGATGGAAAAATAACCTTAGACGAAATAACTGGACCAATCTCAACGGTTTATTCTTTACCTATTAACTCTTCTACTATTATTATAGATTTGTTTAATATGTTTGATTCGGATGCGGATGGTGCGATTACAAAAGAAGAAGTCACATTAATAAACCAGAATTGTCCACAGGTTCCTATTGGGGAAGGAGAGATACCTTCACCAGAGGGAGAGATTGGAAACCTTCCTGACCTATGGAATCCATGTTCACTTGCCCAATACGCTTTAGATATGTTTGGGAATATTGACCAGAATGGAGATAATATTATTACCACAGACGAAATAATTATGCTTATCTCTTCAAGGCTTGGAGTTTCGTCTGCTGAAAAGCCATGGCTAGTAAAAATAATCAGCATGCTTGATTTAGATAATAATGGTGGAATCACAATAGAAGAAATTCAGGCAATTGTTGATAAGTGTGCTGGTCAAGAGCAAGGAAATGGAGAGCCCGGTAATAACAATGAAGGTGAAAATCTACCCAACTCATTAATTTTAGAGCGTGGATTGTCTGGCAATCACAGATATTTACCTGGTCAGACATTAACCTTGATTCTAATGATTAGAAATTCTGGAAATCTTACTGTGTCTGCGTTAGGTTTAAGGGAAACACTCCCCACAGGGTGGATATTACAATCTGTTGTAGAATCAAGTGGCGCAGTCACAACTCCTGATGAAGGTAGTGCAGGGACACTTGAATTTGCATGGATGGATATACCATCTTTCCCTGTAAAAATTGTCTACACAGTGTTAGTGCCAAACGATGCAGATGGCCCAGCCACATTTAGCGGACAGGTTCTATATAGAACAACAGGGAGTGAAGAATTAACTTCTCCAATATGTGAGACAGTTCTGTTAAAAGGTTGGACTTCTGATAGAGCACACTCTGCAGATTCCAATCGCGATTGGACAATTTCTCTAAGCGAGATGCTGAGAGTTATCCAAATATTCAATTTCGGTGGATATGGTTGCGATGAATCATCTGAAGATGGATATGGACCAGGTGCCGACAAACCAAAAATTTGCACCCCTCACTCTGCGGATTATCGTATACAGGATTGGAAGATTGACCTTTCAGAATTACTGCGAATGATTCAATTATACAATGCTCCCGGAAAGGCTTATATTTTGCAAGAAGGCACTGAAGACGGTTTCGCACCTCTTATAAACTAATATTACTATATATTAAATGACTGAGATTAAAGGAGATAAGGACAAAATTTAATCCTTATCTCCTATTATTTTTTTCATAATAAGATTTTCCAAAATAGATGCTTCAGATGGCAATATCTCTTTTGACAAATAGATTCCAAACATTCCACCAGAAGAATACAGATAGCCAGATATTTCTTGTATTGACAATTCCCCTGATAAAAATAAACCATCTTTCTTAATATATGTTCGTAAAAACCTTTCCAAAATGATAGGTGTAAAGCCCGATGAATAGCAGGTAAAAAAAACAAAAAGAGGTGAGTAATTACACATATTCATCAAGTCTTCAAATAGCATGGAAATATGCTGTTCCAGTTTCCATACCTCATTTTTAAGTCCCCTTCCAAACGATGGCGGGTCAAGAATAAATCCTTTATATTCTCTACCTCTTCTTCTTTCCCTACCAACAAATTTTTTTACATCATCAACTATCCAGCGAGCAGAATGGTCATCCAGATTATTCAATGCCATATTCATTTTTGCCAATTCAACCATTCCCTTTGCAGAATCTACATGGCAAACTTCAAATCCTCTTTTCACACATGCAACCGTAGATAATCCTGTATATGCAAAAAGGTTTAATACTTGAATTGGGTTTAAGTTTTTTATATTCAGATTTAACAGTAGATTCCATAATTGCAAGTGCTCTGGGAAAAAACCAATATGCCCAAATCCTGTGAGTTTTGCATAAGCCTTGAAGTTTCCAATAGACACAGGAAATTGTTGGGGAATAAGATTCTGATATTCCCAATGACCACCCCCTTCATCTGAACGGACATAGATTGCATCAATATCTTTTCCCCATAATTCGGGTATACTTTTGGGATAGCATGCTTCTGGTGCAGGTCTTATAATTCTATATGGTCCTATTTGCTCCAATTTAGTCCGTTCGCCAGAATCAATTAATTGGTAGGAATCCTTATTTATTAAATATCCAAATGTCTTTTTTAAACTCATGACAGATACAGTTAAGAGTTATAATGCTTGAAAATTAAATTTTATTTAATATATTATACTAATTCAGGGATTAGGGAATGGAAAAAGTTAAAAAGGAGCAGAGTTATGAAGAAGTACATCGTTGTGGTAGTTATCGTTCTCATTATTTTAGCATTAGCGTTTCCAATTGTTAATCTGATTGTAGGACCTCCGATTGGAACTACAATTACTGACCGACAGGTAGAAGACCCTACTTTTGCAAAAGTTCTTCCTATTCTTGAAAAGAAATGTGTTAATTGCCATACAACAGAGTATAAACTTCCTTTCTATGCTAATTTTCCTATTGCTAAGGGAATAATTGAAGCCGATATTAAGTTGGGTTTGTTCTATATGAATATGGTAAAAGAATTATTCCCGGGCGAAGACAAACCACCTACGGAAGTAGCATTAGCAAAGATTGAATTTACTACTTTAATGAATGAGATGCCACCATTAAGATATTCAGCCCTCCATTGGGATAGTATGCTTTCAAAAGAAGACCAGAACTTAATTCTGAGTTGGGTGAGAACTACACGAGCAAAGAATTATTCTACGCCTGGTATTCCTGATACCTTAAAAGAAGAGGTTGTTCAACCTCTACCACAGAAAGTAGATGTTGATGAAAAGAAAGTCCAGTTGGGCGAAAAACTTTTTCTTGATAAGAGGTTATCAAAAGATAATACTTTAGCATGTGCAGGTTGTCATGATTTAGCAACAGGTGGGGTAGACCGTAAGCAGTTTTCTGTCGGCGTAGGCGGTGCAGTTGGTGGAATAAATCCTCCTACTGTATATAATGCACTATTTAATTTCGCACAGTTCTGGGACGGTAGAGCCGCAAATTTAGAAGAACAAGCAGATGGTCCTGTTAATAACCCAATCGAGATGGCTTCAAACTGGGAAGAGGTAACATCAAAATTAACACAGGATACAGAATTCACTCAGGCGTTTCAGGCAGTTTATCCTTCTGGATATAATAAGGATAATTTTACTAATGCCATTGCAGAATTTGAACGGACGCTTATAACTCCCAATTCTCGTTTTGACCAATTTCTATTAGGTAAAGCAGACGCTTTAACACAAGAGGAAAAAGACGGATATACCTTATTCAAAAAATATCGCTGTGCAACCTGTCATGTCGGTAAAGCAATGGGTGGACAGTCTTATGAAAAAATGGGATTAAAAGCCGACTACTTTAAAGACCGCGGTGGTGAAATTACCGAATCTGATTTGGGTAGATTCAATGTAACCAAAAATGAAGAAGACAGACATAAATTTAAAGTTCCCCTACTTCGTAATATTGCAGTTACACAGCCCTATCTGCATGATGGCTCAACAGACGATTTGCAGAAGGTAGTTAATATCATGTTGAAGTATCAAATCGGAAAACAAATCCCAAAGACAGAAGAAGAAAAAATCACAAAATTTTTGAAAACTCTAACAGGCGAATATCAAGGAAAACTTCTGCAATAGGCACACAGAACATAGAAATGAAATATGGTCTACATAAAAGATGCATGATAGTTTACTGTTCTCAGTTAAAGTATTAGAGAAAATCATTATCACCTCTTTAAAAAGAGTTTATTTACAACAAGAAGAGATGTATTAAATAAAAAAGTATGTTTGTGACCGCAGGAGGTTTAAAGATTTCTCGCTTTGCTCAAAAATGACAAAGAGAAATTCCTTTTATGGGTATCATAAGACTCTACCCCTTCCGCCAAGGGGGAGAGTCCATTTATCCCCACTTCTTTAAAAAATAAATAAAAAGTTTTACTACTCTTCTACATTAAATTTTTAATAACTAAAGAATATTTTTCATGCCTTCTACATATTATTTAATTCGTGGAAAGTTAAAGGTTAATTTCCCAGATGTCTCAATAAATAAAAAAAACATATATCATATTTTTTATCTGTTTTTTATTATATCTAACTTGCATATTGTCTTTTGATGTAATAAGCAGAAGTGAATGCTATGATAATCGTTAATAAAACAAATAAGCCAATAGAACTTGCTGGCAGTTGATTCGCAACAGTTACATGGAATTCATGAGTTACGATTGCTTTTTCTTCTTGTCCATTATCATACTCACATATATAAACACCAGAATCTTCAATTTGTGCATTAGGAATCCACAATGACCTACAATGTGTGTTTAACCCTCTTTCCTCTAAATTTCCATTTACCTTTGACCAGGTAAACAGAGAATCTACGGCTACTGGCTCTGGAACTTTCAAGCAAATATCCGAACCTACTTCAAATATACCACCTAAGGTAGATGAAGACTGACACTGCTCACAATCCGAGCCTGGATATACAGAAGGATTTAAGGCAGAATTAATGTATGTCTGTTTTTTATCTTCAAAAGGCATTCCCTCGGTGATAAAATATAAGTATTCCTTTTTATTACTCCAACCATCGCCATCAGCATCACCATCAGGTCCAAAATATTGAGGTAAAAACTGATAGTTAGTTGGATTTATGATATTTACATGAATATTGAGACTCGGGTCTATTGCTTGAGCTGCTATGGATAGAACGAGTGGGATGGATGTTGAAGCCTGGTCCCCCAATGTCATAAATCCTGCTAACATCTGGGGCAAACCGTAAAAAACAGTATAGATTATTCCAGTTTCTCCACCACAGTCTGTAATCATCTTTTGTATATTATGGTTGTATGTATCTAATGCAATTTGATGGCTGACACCTCCATTTGCAGTAAAATCAATATCTGGATTATTGTAGCATTCAGTAATTAGTGAAAATTCTAATGAATCCAGCATTCCATTTCCAGTTATAACGACCTCTGGTTCGATAAGAATTTGTCCACCGTTCAAATCACATACTTCTGGACTGAACGATAAACCTGCTGCCTCTTCTCCTAATAAAACATAATATGCACTTAAATTTTCATGCAAAAACCACATCCCTGCTACAATTTCCTGGTCGGGTTGTTTTACAAAGTCTTGATATTCCCAATCTACACCGTTATACCAGAAATCACCATTACCTTCATGATTGCCTGTCCCAGGTCCACCTAATGATTTACCAGTAGTATCTGCTATAGAATCATCATCAACTACACCAAAGGTAATCTGCCCTTCAGCAGCGCCCTCCATATTTACAGTTACTTGATAATTTTTACTATCAATATTTTGTACTGATACAATAGGAAGTGAATTGGACAAACTATCTCTTGCCTGAAAATCACTCACATCTACATTTGTTACAGGCTCACTAAAAGTCACCTGGTATATAGCACTATTTGAACCAGAGGAAACAAGGCTTATTCTATATACCTTCGGATAATCCAGCCAGAGATTAAGGAATTCAGACATACATCTCTGGGCTAATATTTTGTAGCCATCTGGTGATAAATGGATATCTCCATCAAATAGTGCCACTGGATTAACTAATTGACATGGGTCTCCACCAGGAAAAGGGTTATAATCTGGATAACCACCAGGATACGGAACTTGTTCGGGTGGCAAGTCAACTGTGCCAAAATGATATTGCATTAATCCAAAATTGTGAACAAAATAAACCCGTTCTTTAGCATCTGCAATTGCCTTTTTAGCCTGTTCAAAACGAACAAACGCACTCTGTTGCTCACAAACATTACACCAGTCGTCTCGTTCTCTGCCAGTAAAAGTATAACTACATAATGCTATTCTTATATCGGGTCTAATAGAAAGAATCATATCTACAATCCCCTCAATATAACCACATATATTATTAAATAAAGCCTGTTCCTGTTCAGGAGCAGTAAGCATATCGCATTTCCATCTCGAAACTTCAGGGGTTCCACGCAAAAAATCATTTCCCCCGATAGTCATTACCACCATATCAATTGTCGGATATCTCTGTAAATCTTCTATAATATTTTGATTATAATTATATTCATCAGGGTAGAATTCAAATACACGCGCACCCATAATAGCCGTTCTATTGCCTACTTCTCTAATATTCTCCAAACCCGGAGTTTCCAGAAAAATCCCCTTAAATGTTCTAAGAGCCCACATAAAACCCGTCCAACTATCGCCTACCAATAATAGACGCGGGACTTCTCCCTGAGCCAATGCCGGAAAACTATTGAGCAAAATTAATCCTAATAAACACAAATACAAAAAACGATTGAATAACCTCGACCTCATTTATTGTCTCCTTAACAAATAATATTGAAATTAAAAAATCAATTAATCTTATTTAATTATATAATAACAAAATAACAAAGTCAATAAAAAGTTTAAGCAAATTCACTTTTTGAAATAAAAAAAAATTAAGAAAGTATGAATTAGTGAATTTATAAATTTTTTTAGGGAAGGGAAATTCTATTTGACATTTGGTAAGAACGATGTTATAATTTAGTTAGTTTGTTAACAAATTCACAATTATACTTACCTGTAAGTAAATTTGTTTGCAATTTCACAAAATAGGTAATTACAATGGTTTCAGAGAAAACAGTAGAAAGATTAAGTCTATACAGACGAGTGTTACAACAATTATGGGCTGAGGGTAAAGAGACTATTATGTCTCATGACCTTGCAGGTTTGCTACATGTTACACCTACACAAGTTAGAAGGGATTTTATGCAATTGGGATATTCTGGCGTCCCTAATATCGGTTACAAAATCCGTCCTTTACTCGAAAGTATCGCAAATTTTTTAGATTCACCTTCTCCTCAAAGTGCTGTTTTAGTTGGGATTGGGCATTTAGGGCTTGCTTTATTGGCGAACTTCGCAGGTCGTTGGAGGCAATTAGCCATTCGAGCCGCTTTCGATAAGGACCCAAATAAAATAGGGCAAACATATCACGGTTGTAGATGTTATGCTATGTCAGAATTAAAAAAAGTTATAAATGAAACAAATAGCATTGTGGGTATAATTGCTATTCCGGGAGATGGCGCTCAAAATGTTTGTGACCAGTTGGTTCAGGCAGGTGTTCGTGGTATATTGAACTTTTCACCTCTGCGTGTCAAAGCACCTGATTATGTGTTTGTAGAACATGTTGACCTATCAGCCACATTTGAGAAAGTGGCGTTTTTTGCGAGGAAAATGAAATATTACGAGCAGGAGGGAAATTGGAAAACAGAAAGCGGACTCATTGAAGATGCAAATGAGACGCTAACTACTAATCAATAAATTTAACTATTTTGATAGGAGAAACTGTATGACCAAAGAAGTTAAGAATGTATGTGAGGAAGAGGCAACTGAAGAAGAGTTGCTGACTCGTCTTGACGAGGTGATTGCGGAATATCGGGACAAACCCGGTGCACTTATACCTGTTCTACAAATTGCGCAAGCCATGTTCGGCTATTTGCCTGAATCTGCTCTCAAAAAAATTAGTTTAGGGCTCAACAAATCTTATAGTGAGGTCGCCGGTGTTGTATCTTTTTATTCATTCTTTTCAACACAACCTCGTGGCAAGCATACGATTCGTGTTTGTTTAGGAACAGCTTGCTATGTGCGAGGTGGCAAGCAAGTTCTTACTGCAATTAAGGATAAATTAAAGATTGATGTTGGCGAAACCACGCAAGACCACATGTTCTCTCTGGATGTGGCTCGCTGTTTTGGTGCATGTGGACTTGCCCCTGCAGTGATGATAGACAACGAGGTGCATCAACGCGTGAAACCCGCAAAGATACAGGCACTCCTTGACCAATATCAAGACAAAAATCAGGATAAAAATATAGAGAAAAAATCCACTAAAGGCAAGGAGAAATAACATGGTAGAGCTCATTCGTTCTCCAGAAGACTTAAATGCTTTACGAGAGAAAGCGCGTAAAGATATTGACCTTCGCACTTCGGAAAAGGATTGGGTAATTACAGTCCATACAGGCACATGTGGCATAGCAGCAGGTGCAAGGGATGTATTAAAAAATCTTGTTGCTGACCTTACCTCAAAAGGTATAACAAATGTTACAATCCGCCAATCGGGCTGTGCTGGTCTTTGCGAACATGAACCCATGATTACAATACTACAAAAATCCACAGGTAAAGAATACCGATATGGAAAGTTAAATCTTGAAAAAATACGGGTAATCATTCAACAGCACATTCTCTCAGGGAAACCTGTAAAGGAATTCTTGATAACAAAATAAACTCTGTTCCTCTTATATAAATAATTTTTATCAAGAAATTATGAGCCATGACAAAACTCATTAAAAAATATGGTGTCTTTACAAAAAGTATGATGTGGACGCTAATTGTTTTAGCCTCCTTTTCATATAATAGTTTTTCTGAAACATCAGATTGGGACACTGTATATCCAGAAGACACAGGTGAATCTCTTGTTAACCCGGGTATGGGCTGGGTATTGCACTTTTACGATAATTCCCCTGATGTTTATGGTTCAAGATTAGAACCTTCAGATACCATAGATGATTTTCCCGGGCTGTCAGTCATATATTTAAGGATTGCATGGTCATTTTTGGAACCTGAAGAGGGTCAATTTAATTGGTCTATTTTAGACACGCCTGCCCAAAGATGGATTGCAAAGGGGAAGCGAATTGCTCTGCGAATTACTTGCAGTGAAACACCTACTCCATGGGCAACTCCTAAATGGGTTAATAACGCAGGTGCAAAAGGATACTTTTTTGAACCTGAACAGGGCATCAAAGAAAATGGAACACATTGGGAACCTGATTATAATGACCCCATATTTTTAGAAAAGTTGGACCACTTTTTGGAGGCACTTGCAAGGAGATATGATGGGAATCCGAGTGTTGATTTTATTGATATAGGTTCTTTAGGAGTATGGGGAGAAGGACATACCTGGTCCTCCACCAGAAATCATATTTCAGCGGACACAGTTAAAAAACATATTGACTTGCACTTAAAACACTTCAAAAATACTATAATTGCCTTGAATGATGACTCGATAACCAATGGGCAGAAAATTGCTGAACTTACCCCTGAACAGCAAGAGATACTCAACTATGCAAAAGAAAAAGGATTAACCCTTCGCGATGATAGTATTCTTGTCCAGGGTGGTGAGAATGCATATTTTAGTGCAAGCCTTGCTCCAACTTTTTGGAGAAATACACCTGTGATTTTGGAAAGTGCACACTATGCCCATTCAAAAAACAATGGATATTGGGGTGATGGTAGTAAATATTTGCAGGCAGTCGAAGATTATCATGCAAGTTATGTGTCCGTCCATTGGTGGCCCCACGAATTTCTTCAAGAGAATAAAGAATTGATTAACAAAATTAATATTAGATTAGGCTATCGGCTTATGCCTACTAAAATAGAATGGCAGAACACGGTCAAAATTTCAGATAAGAAATGGGAAATACATTATTCATGGGCGAATAAGGGTGTGGCTCCATGCTATCAGGATGCTTATCCCATAATTACCTGGAAAGATGAAAAAGGAGGTATTGTTGCAGTTTTCTGTGATGAGGATTTTAATGTCAAGCAGTTACCGATTGGGCTTCCAGATGTAGAAAGGAAGGTATCTTTCTTACTCCCAGTTTTATTAAAGGAAGGGACATATACCGTTTCAATTTCTGTCGGTTCTCGAATAGGAACCCCTATAATACAGTTACCTTTGCCTGATAATGATGGTACTAAAAGATACGCAATAGGACAGGTCAAAGTTGTTCCATAAGGAGATTAAAAATGCTTAGAAAAACATCAAAAATAAATAGAATAAATAGTTAGAAAGGAGATAACTATATGAGTCCAGTTCGAAGTAATGTTTTAATCTGTGCAGGCGCTGGTTGCGTCGCATCAGGCTCCATGGAAGTAAGTTCTGCCTTTTCAGAGGCACTTGCTAAACATGGATTAAATGACGAAATCCAGATTGTTCATACCGGTTGTCTGGGTCCATGTGCAATCGGTCCTGTGGTGGTGATATATCCTGATGCTATTTTCTATCAGGGTGTAAAACCATCGGATGCCGAAGAAATTGTTGTCGAACACCTATTAAAAGGTCGCATTGTAACTCGCTTAAACTATAAATCTGCTGCAACTGCTGAAGCCGTCCCAAAACTGCAGGATATAGATTTCTTTAAGCAACAGACTAAGACCGTTTTACGGAATTGTGGCATTATTGACCCCACAAAAATAGAAGAATATATAGCAAGAGATGGCTATCAGGCATTAGCAAAAGCATTAACTCAAATGAAACCTGAGGAAGTAGTTGAAGAAGTCAAAAAGTCCGGACTTCGTGGTAGAGGCGGTGCAGGTTTCCCAACCGGATTAAAATGGGAATTAACGAGGAAAGCCAAAGGCGATAAGAAATATGTTCTTTGCAACGCAGATGAAGGCGACCCGGGTGCATTTATGGACAGAAGTGTCCTGGAAGGTGACCCTCATAGCGTCATTGAAGCCATGATTATTGCCGGTTATGCAATCGGTTCTGACCAGGGATATGTCTATGTGCGTGCAGAATACCCATTAGCCGTAAAAAGATTAAATATCGCGATTGAACAGGCAAGAGAGTTAGGCTTATTAGGTAAAAATATAATGGGCACTGGATTTAACTTTGACCTTGAAATTAGGATGGGTTCAGGTGCTTTCGTATGTGGAGAGGAAACTGCCTTAATGCGTTCTATCGAGGGTAAACGCGGTGAACCCAGACCTCGTCCTCCTTTCCCTGCAAATAAAGGCTTATGGGAAAAACCCAGTTTATTAAATAATGTCGAAACTTATGCAAACATACCTATAATTATATTAAAAGGTGCAGATTGGTTCGCCTCTATAGGGACAGCCAAAAGCAAAGGGACAAAAGTTTTTGCATTAGCAGGAACAGTCAATAACACAGGGTTAGTAGAAGTTCCCGTAGGCACACCATTAGGTGAAATTATTTACGATATTGGTGGTGGTATACTCCGTGGCAAACAATTCAAAGCAGCACAAATCGGCGGTCCTTCAGGTGGCTGCATTCCCAGACAACACTTAAATGTCCCTGTTGACTATGAGTCATTAACAGAATTAGGTGCCATCATGGGCTCCGGTGGTCTTATTGTTATGGATGAAGATACCTGCATGGTGGATATGGCTCGCTTCTTCCTCGATTTCGTTCAGGATGAATCCTGTGGAAAATGTGTGCCATGTAGGGTAGGGACTAAAAGAATGCTAGAAATTGTAACACGGATTTGTGAGGGCAGAGGAGAAGAAGGAGATATTGAAAAATTAATTGAATTAGGTCAACAGATAAAAGATACAGCCCTTTGCGGATTGGGACAAACAGCACCGAATCCAGTCCTTTCTGCTATTCGCCATTTCCGTGATGAATTTGAAATACATATTCGTGAAAAGAAATGTCCCGCAGGTGTTTGCCCTTCATTGGTTCGTGCTCCCTGCATGAGTGCCTGCCCTGCAAATGTATATATACCCGGCTTTGTATCGTTAGTAGCAGAGAAGCGATATGCAGAAGCCTTACGAGTTCATCGAGACCAGAATCCATTTGCCTCTGTTTGTGCGCGTGTATGTTTCCATACCTGCGAAGATAAATGCAGAAGAGCCACGCTGGATGAAGCAGTTTCAATACGCGGTCTAAAACGATTTATGGTTGAGCAGGAAGTAACTATCCAATTGCCAGAAATTAGAGAAAATGAAGAAAATGCCCGCAGAAAAGTTGCTATTATTGGTGCAGGACCAGCAGGCTTAACCTGTGCCTATTTCCTTGCCCGTTTAGGGTATCAACCACGCGTTCTTGAAGCAGCTCCAAGACCCGGCGGCATGCTTGTTCAGACAATTCCAGCCTATCGTCTACCCCGTGAAGAATTAGCGCGCGAAATCCGTATGATAGAAAGGATGGGTGTTGTTATTGAGACAGAAAAAGCATTAGGACAGGATTACACACTGCAAAGCCTGCGAAATGAAGGCTACGAAGCCATTTTCCTCGGTATTGGTGCACCGATGGGACAGAAATTAAGAGTCCCCGGCGAAGACGCAGAAGGCGTTGTAGAAGCCATTGATTTCCTGCGTGAATATAATCTCCGTGGTTCAGTTCCAGTAGGAAAGGAAGTCGTAGTTATTGGTGGAGGTAATGCCGCGGTTGATGCCGCAAGAACTGCTATTCGTCTAGGTGCGAAAAAAGTTACTATTTTATATCGTAGAACAAGAGAAGAAATGCCCGCCTACAAAGAAGAGATTGAAGAGGCAGTAAACGAAGGCGTTATCCTAAAAATGCTCGTTTCACCACTGGAAATTCTTACTAAAGATGGGAAAGTCTCAGGTGTGAAATGCCAACACATGTGGTTAGGTGAGTATGACCGTTCTGGTCGTCGGAGACCTGAAATAAAAGCAGGAGAAGAACCTTTTATAGAAGAAGCAGACCAGGTTATCGCAGCAATTGGTCAAACAGTAGACTTGAAACGCTACCTTGATGGTCTCAATGTTAAACTTACTCCTTCTGGTTTCTTATGGGTTAACCCATTATATAATCAAACAAGCGAGGAATGGCTATTTGCAGGTGGTGATATTAGTTCAGGTCCTGCTTCGGTAGCAGAAGCCATTGGCGCAGGAGAGAGAGCCGCCGTAGGTATAGATAAATACCTCACAGGTGAAGAACACGCATTCTGGAGAGAACCTTACACAGTAGATACAGATTTTGACCCCGAAGCCGACCCAGTAGATATTTCAAGAGCACAAATGAAACTTCTTCCTGTTGAAAAGAGAATTCACAACTTTAGTGAAGTAGAGATTCCTTTTACAGAAAGAGTAGCAATAAGAGAAGCACGCCGTTGCTTACGGTGTGATTACCGGGAAACAAAAGTAAGTTTAAACACACAAAAATAGGATATAGGAGAACCAACTATGCCAAAAGTAACAATAGATGGAATTTCCACAGAAGTCCCTGATGGAACAACAATTTTACAGGCAGCAAAACAAGCAGGAATAAAAATCCCGACCCTTTGTTACCTGGAAAATATTCAAGCAATTGGTGCTTGTCGGGTTTGCATTGTTGAAGTAGAAGGAGCAAAAACACTTGTAGCGTCCTGTGTAGCACCAGTTGCAGAGGGAATGAAGGTGCATACCAACTCCAAAAGGGCACGGGAAGCAAGAAAAATGGTTGTGGAACTTTTACTTTCCGACCATGATGGAGATTGTCAACTTTGTGTCCGCAACGAGGATTGTGAATTGCAAGCACTTGCAAGAATGCTTGGTATCAATGAAATACGCTATCCCGGTGAAAAGAGTAGAAAAATTATTGATGATACAACTCCTGCTCTTGTTCGGGATACCTCAAAATGTGTTCTTTGTCGTCGCTGTGTTACCGTTTGCAATGAGGTACAGGGCGTCGGAGGACTTTTCCCTCAGAATCGTGGTTTTGATACAGTTATTGGTCCTGCTTTCTGCAGTGAACTTGATGATGTCGTATGTGTCCAGTGTGGACAATGTGGCGCCGTTTGTCCCGTAGGGGCTATAGTTGAAAAAGACCAGATTGCAGATGTCCTCTCTGCTCTGGATGACCCGACAAAAACAGTAGTTGTCCAAACAGCACCAGCCATTCGTGCCGCTCTAGGCGAATGCTTCGGATTACCTCCCGGAACATTAGTAACAGGGAGAATGGTCACTGCCCTTCGTAGATTAGGCTTCCACGCTGTCTTTGATACAAACTTCGCAGCAGACCTTTGCATTATAGAAGAAGGAACTGAACTACTCACAAGGCTAAAGAAAAAATTAGTTGATGGTGAAGATATAGCATTGCCTATGTTTACAAGTTGTTCTCCCGGCTGGATTAAATTTTTAGAGCACTTCTATCCTGATATGATACCCAATGTGTCTACTTGCAAATCGCCTCAACAAATGTTTGGCGCAGTTGCAAAAACATATTACGCCCAGAAAATTGGTAAGAAACCAGAAGATATTGTGGTTGTTTCTATCATGCCTTGTACTGCTAAAAAGTATGAGCATCAGCGTCCTGAAATGAACAGTTCTGGTGTCCGTGATGTAGACTATGTGCTTACTACTCGTGAATTAGGCAGAATGATTAGAATGGCAGGCATTGACTTTGTAAACTTGCCAGATGGCGTTCAGGATTCTCCATTAGGTCTATCTTCAGGTGCAGCAGATATATTTGCGAACACAGGTGGGGTAATGGAAGCAGCAATTAGAACTGTC
>DAOOVZ010000061.1:6004-15486 GCA_035370665.1 Candidatus Hydrogenedens sp. | reverse complement strand
ATCACTGGGTGCATCCGTCGCCCAATTAGGAACACCGAGATATTCAAGATATGCTTGAAACCCCTCATCATTAACCCTTGTTTCGCCAACAAGAAAGACCTTTGGTTCAACTGACTTCATTTTAAAAGACCTTAAATTTTAATTAATTATGCCCAAAAAATTAGTTCCTGAAAAACTGTTATATATTGTTTCACTCTAATTATAAAAGAAACTTTATTAATTATCAAATTTAATTGTAACTTTAGTTTCATTTTGTTATTCACACAATTATTATTGTTTAATAAATAAAACCACAATAAAATCCTAAAATAGGTATGTATTAGATTAGTTGTATACTTTATCTTGTATAATGATTTAATAGCATACATTATATAGAAACATGGAAAATAAGAAGAATAATTTTGATTTTTTGGAATAAAATTCAAGGTTTAAAACTAATAATTTTCTCAGCGTGGAAAAAGCCGTTTTATAAGGTTAATTTTATATTATTGTAAAATATTATTTTTTTATAGAAAAATCTTGATTTTTTTCTTAAAACCTTTTTATTGGCTTTTATCTGTCAATAATACTATATATTGTATTGTAAATTAAAAAAATAGGCATAATTATACCTTATATAGAGTAGTGTTGTAATCTGCTAAAGTTTTGGTAAAGGTCTTTAGACAATAAAGTGTATATTTAATCTTTCTTTATTGTTACCAATACTGACTATATGTCCCTTATTACTTTTTATTAACTTTTTATATTGATGTTCAATTATGAGGCATATAATCTGGTTAAGAGTGCTGTCATAATTAATTCCTAACTTACCACGAATTAAGTAATATATAGAGCCCTGAAAAATTTGTTTTAGTTATTACAACAATTTAATATAGAAGAGTAGTGGGATTTTTTATTTATTTTTTAAAAAAGTGGGTAGTAATAAACTTTCCCCTTTGACAAAAAGGGGAGTCGTTATAAGTGGTATAACACAGGTATTCAACTTTCCTTCTTTCTGTAGGGGAGTTGTTATAAAATGTGTTTTAGGTAAACTGACCACTCCGTCGCTAATGCGACAATTCCCCTTTGCAAGGTGAAGAGTTTTTAATATCCATTTATATATACTATGGATGTCCATTTAAAAATTCTGGAAAAGTAGTGGCTTATTGCATACGCCTCAAAAAAACTATACCTCCACGAACAAATAATATCTCCATAACACCGTCTATGTTCAATTGTCTAAAAATATGTATTATAAATAATATTACTTGGCAAGGAATATTACAGTAGATACAAATAATTTCAAAACCTTCCATTTCAATTCTCTCATATTCTATCTATTTCATAAGAATTAAGACATAGCCAATCTTATTTCTACTTCTATTCATAATCATATTACTTAATTTATGGTAAGTTTAGGGTTTAAAGTTATTCATTTTAATTTGTTTATACAACTACCTATTTTTTTATGAATTATAATACACTTTATCTTTTCTCTCTATTTATTTAATTAGTTGAAGATTAATTTTTCATCAAAAAGAATTAAAAATGGGAAGCACTTTTTCAAACATAGATAGAAAAGCGGGACAAGGACATTTTTTATTTGTCTTTATCCCGCTTTTTATGTATGGTCTTAATATTGAATTTTTTGTATCTTATGGTTAATACATATCTTCCATTCCGCCACCGGCTCCTGGCATAGGAGTTTTCTTCTCTGGCTCAGGAATTTCTGCAACTAACACTTCAGTTGTCAGTAATAGACTTGCTATGCTTGCTGCGTTTTGTAAGGCACAACGCGTTACCTTAGTTGGGTCAATTATACCGACTTTCAACAAGTCTTCATACTCACCTGTTTCCACATTATAACCAACGCTGCCTTTTTTAGCCTTGATATTTTGCACAACCGTTGCACCTTCGTCACCGGCATTTGCGGCTAATTGGCGAAGGGGCTCTTCAAGTGCCCGCTTTACAATTTGAGCACCTATTGATTCATCTCCTTCTAATTTCAAATCATCAATTGCTTCTTGACAACGAAGTAGAGCGACACCGCCGCCGGGGACAATACCTTCTTCAACCGCTGCACGGGTTGCATGCAGAGCATCTTCTACGCGTGCTTTCTTCTCTTTCATTTCAACTTCGGTTGCTGCACCTACATTAATAACTGCAACACCACCGGCTAATTTTGCTAAACGCTCCTGTAACTTTTCACGGTCGTAATCTGATGTGGTTTCTTCAATTTGACGACGGATTAAGTTAATTCTGCCCATGATGTCTGCATTCTTACCAGCACCTTCAACAATAGTTGTAGTGTCTTTATCTACGACTACGCGTTTAGCACAGCCTAAATCGCCCAATGTTATGTTTTCTAATGAACGACCTAAGTCCTCAGTAATGGCTAAGCCACCTGTGAGAATAGCAATATCTTCTAACATGGCTTTACGGCGGTCTCCAAAACCGGGTGCTTTCACAGCACAGCACTGTATCGTACCGCGAATCTTATTTACTACCAGAGTGGCTAAGGCTTCACCTTCAACATCTTCAGCAATGATTAATAATGGTTTTCCACTCTTTGCAATTTGTTCCAACAAAGGCAATAAATCTTTAAGACTGGAAATTTTCTTTTCATGAATAAGGATATAGCAATTTTCAAGGGCACATTCCATTGTTTCTGCGTTTGTTACAAAGTAAGGAGAGAGGTAACCCTTATCAAACTGCATACCTTCAACAATTTCAAGGGTAGTTTCGATACCTTTGGCTTCTTCTACGGTAATTGTACCATCATTCCCGACCTTTTCCATGGCTTCGGCAATAATATTTCCAATTTCTGTATCACCATTGGCAGAAATAGTTGCTACATTACGCAGTACTTCGCGGTCATTTTTAACCTGCTTGCTCATCTTTGCTAAACGGTCAACAACTGCTTCAACTGCTTTCTCAACACCGCGTTTGAGTGCCATCGGATTAGAACCCGCAGCAACATTCCGCATGCCTTCACGGAAAATGGCTTCTGCAAGAACGGTTGCGGTCGTGGTTCCATCTCCCGCGACATCAGAGGTCTTTGATGCAACCTCTTTAACCATCTGAGCACCCATATTTTCATATTTATCTTCTAACTCAATCTCTTTGGCAACGCTCACACCATCTTTTGTAACTGTGGGGGCGCCCCATTTCTTTTCAAGGACGACATTGCGTCCTTTGGGACCGAGAGTGGCTTTTACAGCCTTGCTCAGTTTAACAACGCCCGATAAAATCTTCCGTCGAGCATCTTCACCAAATTCTAATTGTTTTGCTGCCATAATTCATCCCTCCTTCTTTAATTATTCTTCGATAACTGCAAGAACATCTTCTTCACGCAGAATCACATGTTCTTCGCCATCAATTTTTACTTCTGTTCCGGCGTATTTGCCCATTAAAATATGGTCGCCTTTCTTCAATTCCATAGGGACACGCTTTCCATTTTCATCCAGTCTACCTGGACCCACTGCAATAACGCGTGCTTCTTGAGGTTTTTCCTTCGCCGTGTCGGGAATAATAATACCACCGCGCACGGTTTCTTCGGGTTCAATTCTTTTAACAAGGATACGGTCTGCTAATGGACGAACTTTTGTAGCCATATTACACCATCCTCCTTTTGATAGTTAAAGTTAAAGTTATAAATGATTGATTTAATATACACCGATAAGGATAAGAGACTCATCCTCTTGATATATAACGGAATTAGGTTTTGTTTTGTTAGCACTCACCTATAGTGAGTGATAATAGCATACATTAACCATCTTTGTCAAGTCAGTATACTACACTATATCAATAAAATTCTATATTAATTCTTGTTAAAATATAATAAAGAATTAACACAATTTATCCAGAGGGTAGTTAAAAATTAATTTCATTCCTATTTGATTTGTCCTATATCTTATGGTAAAATAAAATAATGATAAAAAAGACAGAGAAGATTTATACCATCAAATATGTATCGGAACAAACCGGAGTTCCGATATCTAGAATACGCCAATGGGAAAAGAAAATTAAAAAATTGAAACCGAAACGGCATCCGAAAACCAATTGGCGTTTTTATACAGATGAAGATATTAAAACTGTGCGTGATGTAATTTTTTTACTTAAAAATCGCAAAATAAGATTGAAGGGGATTGATGCAGAATTAGTGAGAATTGAAAATAGTGCCAGCATGCAAATAGACCGTCTTGAAGTGCAAAACTTGCTAAGGCAAGTTCGAACGGAATTAAATCAAATCCGTTTTTTAGTCAAGTCTGTTTGGAATAAGGAATAAAAGTTTCGGGTCGGGGCGTGGCGCAGTCCGGTTTAGCGCACTTGACTGGGGGTCAAGGGGTCGCTGGTTCAAATCCAGTCGCCCCGACCATTTCAAATACATGAAATTTGTAAATGTTTGTATTGTTCCTTTTCTCTTACCTATTTACAAATAATTTTTATAAGTTTTAATTTCAATATTATTGCATACTATTTGCCTATAATAATTGTATTTTGTAATGGTGCTTTTCTGCATGCTTGCGTGAGGTATATCAAAAGCATAGTTTTTCTGCAAGAGATTCTATTTTATCTATCACAAAAAAATAATTTTCACTAAAACTTTTAGCAAATAGTTAATGTTAAGTTATTATAATAAGCACTAAAAAGATACTATTAAGATATTTATATCCAATTATGTATTTGCAATCAAATTTAACTTATTTAAAAAGAAAATGGGGGCGGTTTTTTTGCCGTCCCCATTGAATCCTTCTTGCGAGGGCTAAAAACAAATTAATTTATCATTGATATCCACTTGCTTGAGCAATAACACCAATGACTACACCAATGCTAGGCAGAATCGGTTCGGTTGCATTTACATCAGGATTGGTCATGTCATTTGAACCAATATAGCGGATAAATTCGACATGTCCATCCATGTAAAGCACATTGCAGCCACCGGGGATATGGTTAAAGAAGTCAATTGCACCATAGGCAGAAAATTGGTCAAACATAATATAGACTTCACTCTGAGCCTGACTTGAACCTCCAGGGTTGTTAATATCCGTAATTAAGAAGCGTTCAATACCTTCACGGATTCTATAAACGGTGCTGCTGCCGCCATTACCAATTCCTTGCGGAACCTCAATATCGCTATCTGCTACTTTTTTAATTTCTCTGGCGTTCGCATCGGAAGTTGTGGCAATATATGGCAATACATCGTTTATAAGCGTGTTCACTGCTTCACCCAGTTGTCTTGGAACAGGGGAATTTGGGTCAGGTGAACCACTTGAACCTAACAAACTCATTAAAGAACTCAAGGTAGGATAGGTGCTTAAAGGAACAGTTCCTAATTCTTTGCAACGGTCAAACACAAAACCTACATAAGCATAACTTGCGTCTATCCTACCCGGTTCATTAATCAACCATGTAGTTCCATCTTGCTGCTTTAGATAATCTACTGAATCTCTCGCATCTGAAGGACAGATAGCAATTGCAGGGTCTGTTAAATACTCTGGATAAATTGCTTCTACACAAGGAGCCGCTGCCAGATCAAATTTATATGGTTTTGTCGCCTGTGCACTTTTAACTGTTTGCAATGGTGGGAACCGTTCTCCCTTAGATTCATTACTATACATTTTGAAGATTACTCCCCACTGCTTTAAGTTATTCTGGCAGGAGGAGCGACGCGCCGCTTCACGGGCACGAGCAAGTGCCGGCAATAAAATCGCCGCAAGAATGCCGATAATGGCAATCACTACAAGTAATTCGATAAGAGTAAAACCGTGCTTCTTCATAAAATTATTACTCCTTTCCTTTTTCTTCTGTTATCCGAGATTTCATCAAATATGCCCTCGCAAGTTTCCCGGATAACAAACCGGGTTAATTGTTAATTAAACTTTGAACAAACATTAAATAACTACACTTCTATTAATACATATTTTATATTGCAAAATCAAATTTATAGTTATGTTAATAATAATTTTCCAGTTTGCAAGAAAATAGGGTTTTTATCATTATGACAATCAAATAAAAACTGTAAAATAATTTATTTGTCAATGTTGAATAAAGAAATGATTGAGAAAATATAATGTTTTTTAGGATTGGTAATAATGAATAGATAGTGTTGTGGTAATTAGTTCTTTATTTCTCTTGCAATTTCAACTGCTCTATATGCCCCGTCGTATATTCCGATTTTTTTTAGTCTAACAATATGTTCGTTATACATAGTTAGCAGGTCATCCTCTTCAATCAGCATATTGAGCACTTGCAATGTAAAATTGAGCCCAACACATTCAGGGGTGCTGTCACCAATTTCGCTTGCACGAATGGCTCCCCATGCTTCATGTCCACCTACACGCTCTAATAACAATTTTGGAATAGGATAGAAGGCAAGTTCACTGGGCTTTGTCAAAAGCAGGTCACTGGGACGCATAAGCAGATTAGTCGTATAGACTGCAGAGTAAGTGTTGTCGTGAAGAAAACCATGAAGAGTTCCTGTAATCTCATTATTTAAGGCTTTCTGAACAAATTGCTGCGTTTCGTCCCATTGAGTATGTAATTTCAACAAACTGTCAAAGTCAGGAATATTTTTTTGAAAATATTCCAGAGCATTTTTATGGTCGCCAAAGTTAATGAACAGTATCAGTTTCCCATCTTTTATCCATTTCCATAAGAACTTCACGATATTTATGAGCAAACTCTGTTGAGCACCTGCACCTCCAATAGAGATAAGGAAGCGGCGTGGTTCTTTTTTATCCATGCGAAGCAGGCGATTTTGAGTATCCTCTTCTAATGGAGCCAGTAGTTCATGGTCAACATAATGACCAACTGCAAAAATTTGATTTTGTGGAATACCCTTCCCGATACCTGGTGTAATCATACCGCGTAGTGTTCTGAACCCAAAATATTCAGAAGGTCCCTGCACAATTTGTAATGCATCTGGTGAGAGATGGAAGCCCAATGGACAATTATCAGGGATAAGATTTAATACCTTCTTTATACCTGCAAAACTTGCCCCATGTGCATTAAAAGGATGCGTTGCTAAGACAGGGATATTTATGCCCAATTGACGATATACATCTGAAAAAATTTCAGCAGTAGCCATTACAGGATAATTCTTTTCCAGCCCACGATACCATTTGCCCATTAAGGGGTCCCAAAAGAGACGATTAAACGATTTTGATTTTTGCGATATACGCGAGCCAAGTGAATACCAATAATCCAGATAGCGTATCATGCGAGCACCAGCACTATTGAAATTCAGTAAGTCGAACCAGTAAGGAATGTAGCCTGCATGATTAACCGCAGAGGCAATTGCCATGCCTATACGGTAATGTCCATATCCCATACGGATTGTGCCAATAACCATTCCCCGTTGAGTGTCCAGAGGTATCCCTTCATTTTCGGAAAAAACATCATGCAGATTAATTATATGTCCTAATATATTATTTGGCTTTGCTATCAATGGGAATTCATCTTTGCCTGTGTACCCAAATTTTTTAGCAAACTTATTTTTTAATTTCTCACCTTTCCTTATGGCTTTATTTGAGAGAGGCATTCCAAACAAGGTTTTTGTGCTCATACCCGACTCCTTTATAAATATTTGTTTTTTGATATTGCGTAAACTACCATACCAATTAATATTTGCGTATATCAAAATTATAGGGCATATATGTCCTATATGATTTATAAAAAATGTATCAATTATTTTGTTGAGTAGATTTACTCAAAAAACCTTTGGGTAATTCTGGAGGAGGCACATATTTATGAGGTTCTACATCCGGTATAATGCGAACAGGAGTCGTAAATGTAAATGGAGTATTGTCAGGTCTAGGGAAAACCAGTTCTATAAGATAGGCTTTCCAGCCTTTTTCGGGTGGACTAACTTTGCCTACATAAGTTCCACTTTCCTGTTCAGTCAGTTCAGTGGGTTGATATGCCCTACCTATAACATTTAATCGAAAATCTCTTGCTTCAGGATTTGTTGCTTCCCAGAGTGTAACTTTCGTGGGCTTATCTTTTGTTTTCACTATAATGGTGCAGTCATCTGGAAATGACCATGTATATTCTGGCAATGGCTTGTTATTAATAATTGCTTTATAGAAGGCTTCTATACTTACAACCACATCGGGTTTCAATCCGTGCCCTGTATTGGGGACATATCGGATGTAGGTAGGAGCGGGCAAATCAGAGAGGTAGAATTTCCAGGAATCAGGTAGGAAAAACTCATCGCCAGCAGAATTAATGATAAACTTGGGCATAGTCAAGCGGTTACGATAACTATATGGGTCTACTACTTGCAGCATAGACGCAAATTCAGGCGTTGTTAGCCAATCCATAATATTCAATTCTGTATAATCATTTATTGCAGGTGCCCAGGTGCCATACACAGCAAAATGGTGCTGAAAGGAAGGAACCAAATTTAACAAATCAATTACCATAGGAGCACAGGCAATTACACGCTTATCTACAATGGTTGTAGTCCAGGTTGTCCAACCGCGTTTAGATGCTCCGGCAACAACAAATTCTTTTACTTTTACATTTCCACCTTCTTTACTGGCACAAAATTCCTGAACGGTATCCATTGCACGCACTACTGCTTTAGTCATAGGTAGACGCGTTAGCCATTCAGGGTCACCTGTTCTTAAATATTTATCCCAGTTGTAGGCAATAATACTATCTTCACTGCGTTTCCGGTTATTGTCATTGGCAAAGACCAGTGGTTGGTTTGGTATTTGTTTAATCTCTGCCACCACTGTTTGGACATCTTGGGCAACTTTCCGTAATAGAGGACTGGAGGATACAGGAGGCTTATCTGAATTTTTACCACCAGAAATGATAAGCAGGGCAGTTGAATGTTTCACTTTTTTAGGCACTACCACCGTTAGCCAATGTGTCCATATCGGTCGGTCAACTTCTTCTGGCTTTCTCCAACTCTGTGAGGTCAGATTAATATAGTAAATAGTGGAGTTATCTACTTCCTCTGCCTTTACTAATTTATAGTTATAATTAGGGTCAGGTTTATAAATATACAAGTCAAGAGGAGTGGGATTATTTGTTTCGCGAGCATTTGTTGTGGTATCTACTTGTTTTACGGTCGTATCAGGAGTCTTTGTCGCACATCCGAATACTCCAAAAATAAGTGTGATACATAAAACAAATGATAGTGATTGTAAGTTTTTTGGGGATGGCTTTATCATAAAAAATTTCCTTATGTTTGAGATTTATTAAAAGTTATAATAACTCACTCGTTTATTGACTACAAAATAGTTATATTAGTTTTATCTTAAAAAAATAGCCGATACTCAATGGGTATCGGCTATTATAACCTTCAATTATAAAAATAATCCGTTAAATCTATTTTTGTGTTTGGGCAGGTGCTGCTGATTGAGGCGGCTGTGGGGGTTGAGTCGCCGGAGCAGGTGCTGCTGGTTGAGGCGGCTGTGGGGGTTGAGTCGCCGGAGCAGGTGCTGCTGATTGAGGCGGCTGTGGGGGTTGAGTCGCCGGAGCAGGTGCTG